>JACNLR010000172.1 GCA_014381385.1 Planctomycetota bacterium
AGTGACACTGTGCATTACTTAAAAAAGGACCGTTTTAAGGGTTTCTAGGTGGGTTTAAAGGGTATTTGACCGGAACTAGTTTAAGTGTAAAGTCCTCGTATTCTACGGTCGTGTCACTCGTTTCTCTGGACTCTCGTATTCTTCCCTTTTTCAATATTGCACAACAGTTACTGTTCGTGAAAAGATGACCGTGATGTGTTCTATAATCGTTCTGGTTGAACCAGTTCGCAATCTGGACGAAATTGAACCTATCGTGTTTCATTGTCTTAATAGTTTCATAAATAAAGGACTGATGATTAGTGTACGGATATACCTGTAATTTCTTCGTTTTTAGAATAATAGTGAATGACAAGAATGCTTCAAAAACCACCTTTGGTACGCATTCAGTCACGGTGGAATAGTCTCCAACGGTGGTTGGGGATTTAATTCGCCCCCGAGGATAAGGTCTCGGGTGGTTTATTTTTTAACATTTTAAGTCTGATTGGTGCGGTGAATTCAAGGAAAATTGCGCCAATAAGGGCAGCAATAGCAAATGGTGGGGGCAACACGCCGATGCCGACTAGAAGTGCAGCCATACAAAGTTGGGAAACACCAGCATCTACAAGGGGTAGAGCAAGGCGCATTGCATCGCCGCTTTTTCGCCCAAGAATCCCCAAACCAATAATGCCTCCGAGCCAGCGTGCATCAGCGCAAAATAAAAGCACAAGGAGAATCGGCCAGAATTGCAAATGCTCAAGCGGGTTGATGAGCACAAGTGCGGTTGCCATTACGCTGGGTATTGCACCGTAGTCAACAAAGAGCTGAAGCCACAACAAGCGTTTTGATGGAATGAGCCAAAGCAGGGGGAGCAAAAGAAGAGGGAGCATCCAGATAAGTGCCATCGCGCCATGTACTTGCCATGCGGCATACATCGCAATCATACTTGCAACAAGCCAAGCAACTCTACCGCAGCGTAACATTAAAAGTGCACCGCCTAGTTGTATCTTGTCTGCTGCCCGTTTTTCCCATGTTGCAAGTGTCCACGGACCTGCTCCGATGCACGCGCCAAGTGCCAATACAGCGGGCAATTCCATTTTAGTTACTGCCAAAAGCAGCAATGTACTTATGCCGATTGGAACTATCGCTGCCCAGAAGCCAACAGATAGCGACATCGATGGCGTAGCAGTTCCCCTAGCACGGCAGCGAATGCTCCCGCTCAGGAGTATGAGGACTATAAGCAGCATGGAGTAAGTACGAAGGGTCCTTTGCTCCTTCCATTGCGCAGTTTTCCAAGCATCTTTGAGGATTGAGAGTTCGTAATGCAGGTCAGCCTTCAATTGCAACAAACTATTTTCGTCAAGCCCAAGCGCCGTTGCGGCTAGGATATCCGTTTGCTGTTGTCGGTCAAGTTGTATGACTTGATTGTGGGCTGCGCTTCCACCTTGAAATATACCTTCCCAATAGACGGGGGCTACCGATCCAAAAATAGCTGGGCCAAGCAGAATCCCACCAATAACCCCCCCGAGCATCGCCCAAGCCCGAATCTTCGTCATTTTCAAAATACACGCGAAGAGAAGCGGAATAATAAGTAACAGGGTGTGCTGGATTGTGCTGTTGATAACTAGGTCTTGCATCGATTACTCTATACCTCTTGTATGCCTCCCATCGCAACATCTTGGCAATGTAGAGAACGCGTAGTATCGTTGGAATCTACTGTACTTGTGGGAATTTTAAATGTAACACCCGATAGTTTTAGCGATGGAGGAGAAAATAGCACTGCGACTGTTGCAATCAATAGGGCAATCGAGATGGCAAGCGAAGGCGCAACTATTATTGATGTCGGGGGTGAGTCAACAAGACCTGGCGCAACTCGCGTCTCTGCAAAGGAGCAAATACATAGAGTCCTTCCGGTCATTGAGGGAATTCGCAAGCAAAGCAGCGTGCTGATTTCCATTGATACGACGTTGTCTGAGGTTGCTGCAGGAGCGATTGAAGCAGGCGCAGACATCATCAACGATGTTTCAGCTGGCGAAGAGGATAGTGGCATTTTTTCACTTGCTGCGCAAACGGGAGCAGGTCTTGTGCTTATGCATAGGCGATTGCCACCGGAACATGATAACTACGCAGATTCCTATGACCATGACCCAGAGTCTTTGGACATCGTGCAAGACGTTTTGGATACCCTTCTTGGTCAAGTCACCAAAGCGATGGAGAAAGGGGTTAAGAGAAATACGATTGCCCTTGATCCGGGTTTAGGTTTTGGAAAAAGTGTCGAGCAAAATTGGCAAATCGTCGAACAAGTAGGCCGCATTGCATCGCTTGGGTATCCCGTATTTATTGGTGCGAGCCGAAAACGATTTATTGGTGCAACAGAGGACATCCAAGAGCCAAAGTTGCGGGACTCAGCTTCAGTTCAAGTAGCAAAGCAAATGGAAGCGAAGGGGGCGCAAATTTTTCGAGTGCATAATGTTCCAGACCACGCACGAGTGCTACAATCCCATGTTCACAAGTAACCCGTATTCAACAAGTAGGAGATAGACCCGTGGCATTAGAATTTACAGACACTAATTTTCAAGAAGAAGTTCTTGACGCAGACCAACCCGTCCTCGTTGATTTTTGGGCAGAGTGGTGTGGCCCTTGCAAAATGCTTGGACCAGTTATCGATGAACTTGCAGGTGAGTACGAAGGCAAAGCAAAAATCGGTAAAGTTGATATTGACAATAATCGTGATGCAGCGGTGCAATATGGCATTCAATCTATCCCAAGTATTATTATCTTTAAGGGCGGAGAAATTGTAAACAAGTTTGTCGGCATAACAGCAAAAGACCAACTTGCGCAGGCCCTTGACGAAGCAATGTAAATTTGGGGCCGTAGCTCAGTTGGGAGAGCGCTTGCATGGCATGCAAGAGGTCGTCGGTTCGAGCCCGATCGGCTCCACATTACCAAGAAGAAAAACCAACCACACTGTGGTTGGTTTTTCTTCTTGGCATTAAACGCAAGTGACTACCCCAACGAGCAAAGCGAGTCATGTAAACTACATCTATGAATCATAAAACAGCGCGTGTTATGGCGGGGAATGCATCGACGAACAAATCGCTGTATAGAACCGTCCGTTTTATGGTGCATGATGCGATGATAGCGATTGATTTGCCAGACGGAACGCGTACCCTCATTCTTCGCGAAATCGAAATGGATCGAGCGAAAAAACATGCCCGCGCAGACCGCGTGTATGGCTACAGTGATTTTGCTCCAAGTTGCGGGCTCTCTGGCGATAGAGAAACTGGAGCGGCTCAAGCGACTGCGGAGTGCTTGCGTCGAAACGGAATCACCAATGTCATCGGCGACCGTACACTGCCACTGCTCTACGTCGATGAAATGCAAGCAGCAGGAATTAGTGTTGAACTTGACGCGGATATAGGTGTTACCGATCGCCGCGTCAAAGACGATGAAGAAGTCGCAAATCTACGTGCTGCACAAAAAGTCACAGAAGAAGCAATGCGGATGGCATGCGAAACGGTTGCAACTGCTTCCGTAGAAAACGACGGCTCGTTGCTTGTTGGAGATAAAATTCTTTCAAGCGAACGCCTACGTACAATGATTGACAAGTTTTTGCTTGATCGAAATTTTTTTAATCCGCCATGTATTGTTGCAGGCGGTCGCGATGGCGGTGATTGCCATGAACTTGGCAGCGGGCCCTTGTTCACTGGGCAACCTGTCATCATTGATATCTTTCCACTTGATAAACGTTCGATGTACAACGGAGACTGCACTCGCACCGTTGTGCATGGTGAAATTACATTTGAAGTACAAAACATGCATAGTGCAGTAGTAGCATCAAAAGCAGCTGCAATCTCAGTTGTTAAAGCGGGAGTCAGCGGCGAAGAGATTCACCTTGAAACACTTCGTGTATTACAAGAGCATGGCTTTAAAGAAGGTCTTCCAACAGAAAACGACCCAGAATCTTTTTGTTCGATGCCACATGGAACGGGTCATGGAATTGGTCTTGACGTACATGAACCTCCGTTACTTGATAGAAAGGGCCCAGCGCTTTTGACAGGGGATGTTGTAACTATTGAGCCGGGGTTATACAGCCGTGCAATCGGTGGAGTTCGTGTTGAGGACATGGTGCTAGTTACGCAGAGTGGTTGCGAAAATTTTAACTGCTTACCAGAAGGATTAGTATGGAGTTGATTTCGATGGCGTTACTTCTTCTTGGAGGTTCGCCTGAAACTTCGTTTGCGCAATTGGATATTCCGGAGGGGTTTTCGAAGCAACTCATAGCAACGGAACCGCAAATCATGGACCCCGTTGCATTTTGTTTTGATGATGATGGAAACATTCTCGTTGCAGAATCATTTCGGCAGGAACAAGGTGTTGAAGACAATCGTTCAAGTCCGTTTTGGTTAGGTTGGGATCTTGGGTTGCAGACGGTTGAAAGCAGATTGCAGATGTACGAATATTTTGCGGACCAACGTATACACGGCATGGACTATTATTCTGAGCACGAAGACCGTATTAGACTTTTACAAGATATGGATGCCGATGGTGTGTACGAAACAGCAACCGTTTTTGCGGATGGTTTTAATGACCCACTCGATGGCACTGGCGCAGGCGTTTTAGCAATGGGCGACACCGTGTGGTATACAAACATACCGCATCTTTGGAAGATACAAAACAATGAACATAAGAAGTCTCTGTTTGGTGACGGATTTGGTGTGCGAATCGCGTTGCGCGGGCATGACATGCATGGGCTCGCGTTGGGTTTAGACGGTCGACTGTACTGGTCGATCGGAGATCGAGGGTACCACATTGAACTTGAGGATGGGACTGTGTTTCACAGTCCCGGAGAGGGCGCAGTATTTCGAAGTGAACTCGATGGTACGAATTTAGATGTGTATCATCATGGATTACGTAATCCGCAAGAACTCGCATTTGATGCGTATGGCAATTTGTTTACCGGTGATAACAATTCAGACTCCGTAGACAAGGCTCGATTGGTGTATTGCGTTGAGGGTGGTGAAACCGGCTGGAGGATGGAATATCAAACGCTTGTTGGCACAAACGAGCGTGGCCCGTGGGTACAAGAAAATGGCTGGGACCCGCACGCACCAGATCGACCTGCTTGGATCCTTCCTGCGATTGATGTAATTGGTTCAGGTCCATCTGGCTTTGTGGCGTACCCCGGTGCGGGATTGGCAGAACGATACGACGATCACTTTTTCCTTTGCGATTTCCGCGGCGGCGCAAGTTATTCAAACATTCTTTCATTTGCAGTGGAGCCCGACGGAGCACACTTTACTTTAGTTGACTTACACCCGATTGTTAAAAGCGTTTTATGTACAGACGTTGATTTTGGGTACGACGGGAAGATGGTGATTAGTGACTGGGGTGAAGGGTGGACAGGAAATTACGAAGGTCGTTTGTATGCAGTATGGGATGAGAAGAACGTTGCCGAGGGTGACGTTTCTGCAATTTTTGCAGAGGGTTTTACGGGACTGTCAATCGACGTGCTTCTTGGAATGCTCGGGCACGTTGATCGCCGTGTTCGCATACGCGCGCAATACGAACTTGCAACAAGAGAAAATACAGATGCTTTGGAGATAGCATTACATGGTGAAAACCAACTTGCAAGAATACATGCGATGTGGGTGCTTGCTATGGTGCAACGCGACACCGAAGTGCAACGCATGAATTCCTTCTTGCCCCTGCTTGACGATTCGGATCCTGAAATACGCGTGCAGGCAATTCGGATTCTTGGTGAAGCGCACTACACGCCTGCGTTCACCAAAATTGTGTCGTTGATCGACGACCCAAACCCGAGGGTTTCGTATTTTGCAACGATTGCTTCTGGGTATCTAGGTAATGCGAAGGATGCAATCCTAGCACTGGTTGCGCGGAATAATAAGGAAGA
>JACNLR010000039.1 GCA_014381385.1 Planctomycetota bacterium
TGAGCATTGCCTTTGCTTGCGCCCTGCCAGTCGTGACGTGGCAAATTGCTGATCTTTGTGATGGCGCCAAATCAATTGAATCAATAGTTGATGCAGCGTCTGCACCAGAACCTCCTCAAGCAGCCAATGTTGCTTCAGAATTAAACGTACTTTCTGCTGCGGAGGATGCGATGACAGCAGCCTTTGCTCTCCTTGCGAATGATGCATCAAGAGCGGTGCGAAGTGGATACACAAGAGCTGCAGCCGGTTGGAACGCGGTACCCGTTGGACCACGCTTTATGCTTGCGGGTTCTGCTATTGCTGGATTACTCCTTGGACTCTTGATTGCAACCTTCATGCCATTTCTCGCTTCTGCAATTGTGACGTCTGTTGGCGGCAGCATCCTGCTCATCGAGGCGATACGAAACTTCGTTGCATTGATTTGGTCGCAACAATTTATGGCTTCCATCTCGACAAGTGTACTCTTCCTTACGTTTATCGGAATCGCACTTGCTGGAATTGGCTTGCAACTCACACTTGCAAAACGAACATCAAAAGTCACCGAAGAGTAACGACAATGCGGGCACAGTCTGTTAGTGACAGTACCTACTCGTCTACTTCGACTATAGATTGCTGCGCATCTACATAGAGAGTGCTTAGCAAAATCGGTCCCGCAATCGCAATAATGGCACAAAGAACTGCGGCAATCAGTGGCCATTGCAACGTGACCTTCACCGATTCACTGCGAGTTGTTGTAGAAGCAAGAAGTGACACGCCGATTAAGCGCAAGTAATACCAAGCGCTAATAGCGCTTGCAACTGCAGCAATGAGAACAAGCAGGATTTGCCCAGCTGCGATGCCTGCAGCGAACAATAGTAATTTTCCCCAGAATCCAAAGAGCGGCGGAATACCAAGAAGTGATCCGCAAGAAACTGCAAATGAGGTTGCTGCAAGTGGACTTCGTTTATGCAGCCCTGCTAAGTCTTCAAGTTCGTCTACTTCTTTACCGTCGCGAGTCAGACAAGCAAGGGTTGCAAATGCTGAAGTATTTGTCGCACCATAGATGACGATGTACACAAAAACGGCTACAAGCCCAAGGGGAGGTCCAGCGATTATTCCTATAAGCATGTAGCCACTGTGTGCGATAGAACTGTACCCAAGCATGCGCTTGGCTGAGGTTTGCAACAGTGCGCCAATATTCCCAAGCAGCATTGTTAATACCGCGACTACCCAGAGTGCCATTTCTACAACGAGTGGAAGTCCATCATCCCAACCTACTAAAGTACAAAGCAAAATTATTGCGAGTATGCCTGCTGTTTTTGGGATAAATGCCAAGAAAGCGGTTACCGCAGCTGCTGCACCCTGGTAGACATCCGGTGCATAGAGGTGCATTGGAGCGGCTGCAATTTTGTAGCACAACCCAAAGATAGCAAGAAGCAATCCAATTTGTCCTAAAAGCAACACGCCACCATCAGCACGTTGCGTTGCAAATACATCAGCTATTTCTGTAAGAACGAACGTACCGGTTGCAGCATAGAGAAGCGCAAAACCGTAAAGCATCAGCGCTGCAGAGACAGCTCCAAGGAAAAAGTACTTCATCGCTGCTTCTTGTGCCACTTTTGAGAGGCGGCTCATTGCGACCATGACATACGTTGGCAACGAAACAAGTTCAAGCGCGAGGAACAGCCAAATTAAATCACGTGCCTCGCAAAGGAGCATCACTCCAGAAATACTCAATAGAAGCAATGCGTGGAATTCGCCACCACTTGTTCTAAGTGGGCTATGGGCTGCGTTTCCTTTTGCAATTGCGTGTTCATACTTTCTATCCATCAATCCGCCAGTTGCCATTACAAGAAGGATCCCAATTGATGCCGTGAAGAATTTGATGTACGGACCAATATGGGGAAGTAACGTGTCTGTTGCTGCGATTCTTTCGGAGGTATACACGGATGGAATCGCGATACATGCTGCAGCTAAAAATCCGCAAGCAATGAAACCTACGCGTCTCCGGATTGCGGCAGCCTCAAATAGACCTCCAATTGCGCAGACAACTGCCCCAACAAGAAGAATGAGTTCAGGTGTGAGGAGCCAGAGTCGATCAGCCATCTTGGTTCTCCTTATTGATGAAGAGAACTTCAGTAGTAGCACTTTGTTCTTGTTGTACTATCGCTGGGTATGGGGAGAGAACTTCTTCTACGGATCCCCGCATCGCATCGGTGAGCACCGTTGGCTGCACACCAATCCAAATACAAAGCACTGCAAGTGGAACAATGACGCCAATTTCGCGCGGGCTAAGATCGCTTGGTAGTACGCTATGACTTTTATCTGCTTGGGGTTCTTTGAGTTTCCCAAAGACTACTTTTCCGACCATAATAAGTAAGTACATCGCTGCTAGAACCATGCCAAGAGCTGCAATTGCTGCATATTCAGGGCCAAGCACGCCCGGCCATTGTTCTGCGTTGCCCGAGGCAACAAACGTGCCAAGCAAACACATAAACTCACTTACAAAGCCATTCAATCCCGGTAGACCTACGCTAGCAAGGACGAAGAAGACCATGAAGAAAGACCAAACTGGCATTTTCTTGGCAAGCCCACCAATTGTATTCATATCACGTGTGTGATACCGTTCGTACATCATGCCAATCAGAAAGAATAACGCGCCGGTCGAAAGACCGTGATTTAGCATGTACAGAACTGCGCCCTCTAGTCCGATTGGATTTAATGCAATCAGACCAAGAACACAAAAACCAAGGTGGCTCACAGAAGAATAGGCAACGAGTTTTTTAACATCGTCTTGAACCCAACAGATGAGTGCTGCGTACAAGATGCCAATAATCGCAAGAACTGCAATCGCTGGCGCATACGCAACGAGTGCTTCAGGAACCATGGGGAGTACAAATCTATACACACCAAAGGTGCCGAGTTTCAACAGTACACCAGCAAGAATGACAGAACCAGCAGTCGGTGCCTCCGTATGCGCAAGTGGAAGCCAAGTATGTACGGGAAAAACTGGGATTTTCACAGCGAATCCAGCAAGTAATGCAAGCAGTATCCAGCCTTGTTCGCTTGCTGACAAACTCGTCGAAGCAAATTGCGCTAAGTCATGAATTGCAAATGACCACACTCCATACTGAGAGACTTGGTATTGCCATGCAACGTATAGAAAACCCGCTAACGTAAAAAGTGAACCTGTAAATGTATAGATGAAAAATTTGACACTTGCGTGTGCTCTATTTTTCCCGCCATAGATTGCAATGAGGAAAAACATTGGAACAAGGGTCAATTCAAAACTCACGTAGAACAGGATTAAGTCCTGTGCGCTAAACACGCCAAGCATGGCAGATTCAAGAATGAGGAGCCAAGCGTAGTATTCTTTTCGCCGCGATGTGATTGCTGTGAAAGAACCCCAAATACAAAGTGGCGTCAACAAAGTGGTCAACAACACAAGGAGTAAAGCAACAGAATCAACGCCAAGATCGAGAGTTACACCCATCTGACTTAGCCATGGAACGTGCGACATGATCCCGCTCTGTGGTGTTCCCCAATATTCAAACTGCACTGCCATCAAAATGCTGATGACAAACACAACTGTCGATACGCCAAGCGATATCCACTTTGCAATGGAAGCCTTTGCGAGGAACACGCAAATGGCACCAACAAGAGGAAGGAGGAGGAGTAACCAAAGGCTCATTGCAAGCCCCCCACCGCTGCTGCGATATGATCACTTGTATCACTCTCTGGTGAAACAGTTTGAATAAGTTCAACTATTTCAGGCATGAATAGCATTAACAACGCAATGAGAATTGCGCCACCAATCATAGAAATTGCGTAACTTTGCACAGCACCGTTGTGCAAGGGTGAGAACCATCGCGCGATGGCTCGAGGAAGTGCAGCAATCCCGTTTACCAATGCGCCATCAATAAGGAACCGGTCAACGAGCGAGAATATTTTTCCAAGAATCCACAAGGGCGACCGAATCGTCGCGATGTATATTTCATCGACGTACCATTTATGTTCCATCGCCGTTGGCAACCAACGAGTTGCCTTACTTGCAAGAAGTTTCCCGCGAAGTTTATCTGCAGCGTTTCTACGGAAAAGGTGAAAGTACAAAGCAAAACTTATTCCAATGAAACCAACGATAGCCGAAATGTAATACATCGCTTTATGGGGATCCATACCAAGGATGCTTCCGTGCCCGAGGTCGTGGTCGAGTGTTCCGTGCGTCTCTACACCTGCGCCAGGCACACCAGCTGATGCTGGTGAATCGTTAATCATTTCTGCAACCCAACCACCATCAATGTGCTCGGTTTCATTTGGCATAAAGTAAGGGAGTGCTGCAAGCAATGCACCAAGGGCAATAACAACAAGAACAAAGTTGATTGCGAATCTCGGAGCATGTGGGTGGAACGACGATGGGTCCTCGCCGTGCAACTCATCTCCGGGCTCAAAATGCACTGGACCTGCGCACACACGAAACCAAACTCTAAACGTGTAATACGCCGTTAGTCCCGCTGTGAATATTGCTAGCCAACCTAAGACTTCGAACCCTGGACCTTGCGACACAAATGCTTCTGCAAGAATTGCATCTTTAGAAAAGTACCCACTTGTAAATGGGAATCCAGCAAGGCAAAGGCATCCAACTAACATCGTGTAACTGACTATCTTCCACCCCTTCATTTTGCGAAGACCAGAAAGACGGCGTAGGTCAAGTTGCCCTGCAAAGCCGTGCATTATCGCACCGCAAGTTAGGAACAAAACCGCCTTGAAAAAGGCGTGTGTAAAGACGTGGTACGCAGCGCCATACGAAGTAACCACCCCAAGCCCGAGGAACATGTACCCTAGTTGTGAAACAGTCGCGTACGCCATAATTCGCTTTATGTCGTATTGCGCCATTCCGATTGTTGCTGCCAACAAAGCGGTCAAGCCACCAACCCACGCAACCGTAGGAAGTGCGTATTCGTCCAACTCGAAAAGTGGATACGTTCGGATGATTAAGTAAATACCTGCTGTCACCATGGTGGCCGCGTGAATCAGCGCAGAGACAGGTGTTGGACCTTCCATCGCATCGGGTAGCCATACATACAAAGGTAACTGCGCTGACTTACCAAATGCAGCGAGCATAAGTAAGTAAGGAATTGCATGGACTGTCCAGCAGCCAAATGAGCCGTCGTAGTTGTGCGCTTCAAGTGCTGTTGCGATACCATCGTACTCAACGGTTCCAAACGTAGACCAGATGAGATAGATAGCGAGTGCTAAACCAACATCGCCGATTCGGTTGACGATGAACGCCTTCTTCGCCGCAGCAACAGCCGAAGGTTTCTGAAAAAAGTAACCAATGAGCCAATACGATGCGAAACCAACACCTTCCCAACCCAGATAGAGCATAAGTAAATTGTCGCCCATCACCAAGCATGTCATCGCAAAAAGGAAAACACTCACGCCTGCAAAAAATCGGGTGTACCCCTTGCCTACGTCGTGCTCCATGTATTCAGAAGCATAGACCGCAATCAACGTTCCAAGCCCTGTAACAAAGAGCATCCACAACAACGTTAATGAGTCGATATAGAGCGCAAAGTTAGCTACAAATGAACCCCCTGCCCAGTGCACTTGCAGCCAATCAAAAAGGTGGATTACTTCCGGTTGCGTATAACCTTGCCAAAGCATAAGCGTGAGCACAAAAGAAGTTGCAAGACAAACAACAGTTATGATCGCAGGTGCTTTTGATTTAACTTTGCATGCAGCACAAATGCCACAAAGCACTAACGAAATCAACGGCATCCAAACAATAAAACCAGCCCAACTCAAGTTCGTAACATGCAAAACTTCAGCAACTGGCACCGCTGGCATCGCGACAAGAGATGAAAGAATGGAGAGCATTTAATTCATTCGCACAGCTCTCCAT
>JACNLR010000120.1 GCA_014381385.1 Planctomycetota bacterium
TTGCCTTTCTAAGTGCTCGCTTTGCTTTTGAATATGCCTTTCGTGATTTACGGTAAGAGCGTGCTTTTGAAGTGTACGTTGAAGTCGAGGCTAACAACAGTGCATTTGCCGAACTAAGTTGTTCAACCAATTGTGCTCGTTGTTCTTCGCGTTCTGCTGCTGCTTGTGCTGCTGCTTGCGCTTCTTCTTGTTGTTGTTGGGCGAGTTCGCGACGTTGGCTTGCTTCTTCAGCTGCAACATCAACCACTGATTTCATGCCAACGAGGATGTCGATGTGAGTTTGGTCAAGTTCGTTCCAAACTGATTTACGCTGGTCTAAATTCATTTCTGACCAACCTTCAGTTTGGTTTGATGCATAGAAGTATGCATCCCACAACGCTACACCATTGATTCGATGCTCCATGCCATTTGCGTCTGTCCATACTGCGTCAAGTGCAGCTTGAACTTGGTCATGAATAAATTCATTTTGTTTATGAAATTCAAACGAAGTTCCGGGGCCTAACTTGTAGCGTGGAGACGCTTGAACATACACTGGTATTTCACCGTTGACTAACTCAAGACATTTTTCGACATGTGCTTGAAGGCGTGGAGCGTCATTGCCATTTGGGTTCCACTCGTAAACATCAGGAAAGATACCAGTTGAAGCAAGAAGTAAGCGTTCGATTGATGCGTGCTCAGATGGGTCTTCGCTCGTGTATTGTTTCTTAGGAATTCCCCAGTAGCCTATCTTTGCATTTGGGCGAAGTGACTTTGCATATTCAAGACCCTCAACATAAAAAGCAACAACGTTGTCCATGACTGCTTGGTTGCTCGTATTGAGCATGTTCCACCAGGTTCCTTCCAAGTCGAGGCAAATTGGTCCATCGTAATCCGCAGGTACTTGTGCATCAAGCCAGTTCTTAAAACGCTCTTTATCGTCGTCGGAATACTCGCCGTCTTCGTACCAGTCAACAGCTCCGTTGTATGAAATTGGCTGCACAGCAATACCATTATTTGCCGTCCATGCTTTTGTATGCTCGCCTTGGTTAAGTTCTTCAGCAAGTGCTAGGCGCTCGCCTCCTCTACAAAGATGGTCATAATAGATAGCATCTAGTAGAATTGGGTCTTGGCCTTGCCAGCTCATATCCCTATTAGGATCACGGGTAGGAAGTGGGGTTTCTTCTTCTTCTTCTGTTTCTTCTGCAACGTATCCCTCGACTTCGCCCCATTGAGCTAGAAGCAGCATCAAGTCGCTTTGATTAGTTACACCATCAACGTTTAAATCTGTTGGGCATTCGCCATCACATGCAACGTTAAGGTTGCTTGTAAGAATCATTAGGTCGTTTGCGTTGACGAAGCCGTCGTTGTTAAAATCTGCGTTGGAAGCGAAAGCTGTTGTAGCTGTGATTGACGTGGCGATCATGGCCAAAGTCGTTGGTAAGGTTGTCATTTGTAACTCCAGAGACAGGGGTGAATTTCATGGTCGAGAACGTCTCGACAGGTGCACCTCATAGGCGGTCGACACACACTTGTGAATCGATTTAGTAATAAAGTGCAAAATCAGCCTTTGTGCGCTAATAATCCGCTTTTTTCGCCGTAATTCTCGTTTATATGTATCGTTAGCAACCGGTACCAAAGGTGAAATCTGCGGATTTTCCCTAGTTTTTAATTGCCTAGCATCTATCGTAGGTGCCGTAAAAACTCATCGTCCGCGCGTCGTGGCCCCTGTAGTCAGGGTCAGAGATTGCACTTTATATATCCCTTTAGATGGATTACTCCAAACAGGTTGGTTTTACGCATTAATATACCTATGCGGTGTCACATTCATCGTAAGGAGCAAGAAAACCACATTATGCGATTACACCACTACCTTCTATTGGCAATTTCAGTCAGCATTACCGGATGCAGTTCTTCGGGGAGTATTTTCCAAACAACAAAGGCGACAAACTTCGTACAAAAGATTGACAGTTCTAAAGTAGATGCTGTCAAAATTGATACGTTACACACCTCTTTTCTACAAACAAGAGATAAATCGCCATATAACGAAACCGTCGTCGAGGTAACTGGCGATGTTGTGGCTTTTGCTTTAACAGAAAATGACCTCTATACCGTAACACTTCGCGAAAACGATTCCGATGCTATCTGCGTGTTTGATAACTCCATTTCAGGAAATATAGGTGACGGCAGAAAAATATCTAGAGGCGCAACGATAACAGTTCGGGGACAGTGCTTTACTACTGGGTTGTTTTCATCAAATCCATTCTCGATTGACGGCTGTCATATTGTCGAAAACTGATTCAAACTTTCAATGCACGTGCTGCCACTGTGGTCAAGTTCAATTTGTTCCACATATTCCACATGGATATCAAGCGCGATGTGTACAGTGCAATTCAAATTTGCAACTGCATATGCCAAGGGGTGTGCAGCGAACTATGGCGTTTTCCTTTGCTGCGCTTATATTATTTATTCCAGCAAATATTTTCCCGATTTTGTCGATGTCGAGGCTTGGCCATAAAAGTGAAAGCACTATTTGGGAAGGCGTTGTCGATTTGTGGTCGAGCGGAACGCAAGGCATTGCTATTCTTGTGCTGCTGTGTTCCATCGTGATCCCTCTTGCAAAGATACTCGGTCTGTTTTATGTTTGTGCAACTTGGAAAAAGCAACCACCCTTCCTAAACTCGCTTCTCCTTCGCTTTATCGAAATTATTGGGAGATGGTCCATGCTTGATGTTTTTCTTGTAGCAATACTCGTTGCACTCATTAAACTCGGTAGCATCGCTACTGTAAAACCAGAACTTGGGATTGTCGCGTTTGCCTGCGTTGTTGTACTAACAATGCTCGCATCGGCAAATTTTGATTCAAGAATGTTATGGCTACATAGAAAGCAGATTGCATGAGCAATACCCCGACCGCAAACCTTAAAGAAACGCAACGAATGCGTATTTCTTATGCATGGATTGTTCCAGCAGTTGCGATCATTCTCTCCGCCTTGTTGTATATTCGATGGGAATTGAATAAAGGACCAGCAATTACAATTCGTTTTGAGAATGCAAATGGACTAAATGTAGACTCGCCCATTATGTTTCGTGGTGCAATCGTCGGAAGAGTAGGGAAACTCTATTTGCTTGAGAACAATTCAAAAATAGTCGTACAAGCTAGGCTTAACAAATCAGCAAGTGGACTTGCTGTAAAAGGTAGCCAATGGTGGATTGTCCACCCTTCAGTCACTTTTCAAGGTGTGAGCGGTTTAGACACAATAATCAGCCCCCGTTATATTCAGGTTGTTCCGGGAGACGGTGCTCCCGAGACCCGTTTTGAAGGTTCACCAGAACCCATACCATTTGCTGCTGCAAACTACACATTAATTTCCGATACGGCAGAAGGTATTGCAATTGGTACACCGATTTTCTATCGAGGAATAGAAATAGGATCGATTACGAAAGTTGTTTTAGCGCAAAATGCAGCGACTGCAAGAATCCACTTTAGCGTACAAGATCAATTCATAAAAATTATTCGTACGAATTCCAAATTCTGGAATGTCAGCGGCATTCGACTCGACGCTGGGCTAACTGGTATAACTCTTCACGCGGGTCCCTTGCCCTCTCTGATTCGTGGTGGTATCACAATGGCAACACCTACTGCCATAGGAGATCTTGCGCCGAAAGGATACGCATTTACGCTCCTTGATGACTTTGAAGAAGCGTGGCTTGATTGGACTCCAGAAATAGATATTTCGGATCAGGCGGAATCGAAGTGATGCAACCATCAGGTTCTATAGACGCGCAGTTTTCAATCACTTGGACGCATCGTCTGCGATTTACAACGGATGCTTTTTCTTCTGGTGCGTCACTTGATGCATTATTTTCCGAACTTCAACCGCTGAAATTTCTACCAATCGTTGATAGCGGTATTGAATCAGAAAATAAACCTTATATGCAATCGCTTCATGGCTGGCTTGATGCAAAAAAAGACTGCGCCTGTGCTCCAGTGATTGTTACGGGTGGCGAAGGCGCAAAGAACGATATGCTGGTTGTGAATCAAATTTTAGAAGCCATTCACATGAACAATATTTGTCGAAGATCCTGCGTGCTTGTCATCGGAGGTGGAGCCGTCCTCGATGCAGTTGGGTACGCTTCATCCATCGCCCACCGCGGCATACCAATTATCCGAATGCCATCAACAACACTTTCGCAATGCGATTCTGGTGTTGGAGTGAAAAATGGCGTTAACCATTTTGACAAGAAAAATTTCATCGGCGTATTTGACCCTCCGTTTGCTGTCATTAATGACGACAGCCTGTTGCAATCCCTTGACGATCGCCATTGGCGCTCTGGATTAAGCGAAGTTGTGAAGGTCGCTCTAGTCAAAGACGCTGATTTCTTTACTCAAATCGAAACTGTTGCAGACACACTTATGCAACGCGATAGTTTTGCGATGTCTCAGGTTATTAAAAAATCTGCAATCCTTCACTTGGAACATATCACCAATGGCGGTGATCCCTTCGAACGCCTCGACGCGAGACCCCTAGACTTCGGGCACTGGGCAGCGCACAAACTTGAACAACTTACAGGCAACGAACTCACTCATGGTGAGGCCGTCTCCATTGGGCTTGCTATTGATATTCGATGTAGCGTGCAACTTGGGTTGCTTGATGAAGCGGTTGCAATACGTGCAATCAATTTACTTCATACACTTGGTCTTCCAACATCACATCCATCCATTGTAAACCCAGCACTCCTTGAGGGAATTGAAGAGTTCAGGCAACACTTAGGTGGTCGTCTTACCCTTCTGATGCTTGCTGGAATTGCAAAACCCATCAATGTCCATGCTCTAGACCCAGAAATTGTTCGCCAAGCCATCGACGAACTCTTGTAGAATCTACAAAGCATGGATAGCAAGATGACACAAGAAGAAATAATCGAACGCTACTTTTTAGAGCACCGAGCAAAAGTACTCGATATTGCAGCATTTCTTGATCGCATAGATCGCGCAGGCGGTGCGAGCGAAGATTTTAGAATTACGGCCCTACTGCAGTGTGTTAAAGAACTGCACTCAAAAAAAGATGGACGCACAAAACGCATTTTAGATTTACTCAGTGATCAATCCACAGAACCTATTGAACACGCGGGGATGAAGGGCGCAAGCGGCGCAGTACCACCAACTACGTAATGGCATACATCGACCCACATATACATATGGTGTCTCGCACAACGGATGATTACCAAAGAATGGCACAAGCTGGCTGCGTTGCTATAACTGAGCCAGCTTTTTGGGCAGGCTTTGATCGAAGTAGCGCACAGGGTTTTTTTGACTACTACAGGCAACTCACAGATACCGAACCAAAACGTGCCGAAGAGTACGGTATCAATCATCACTGTTGGCTTTGCATCAACCCAAAAGAAGCGGAAGATGTTGGCTTTGCCCGTGAAGTTATTTCAATTATTCCTGACTTCCTTGAATGCGAAACTGTACTAGGTATCGGTGAGATTGGTTTAAACAAAAATAGCAAGAACGAACTCATCATTCTTGAAGAGCAACTCGCTTTAGCAGAACGGTTGAATCAACTCGTTCTAGTACACACGCCGCACCTTGAGGACAAGCGCAAGGGTACAAAACTTATCATGGACGCAATCGAAAATACTTCGCTTGATCCAAATCGTGTGCTCATTGATCATGTTGAAGAACACACCGTGCGGAGTGTGCTCGACCGAGGGTTTTGGGCGGGCATGACTCTGTACCCTGACAGCAAATGTACGCCTCAACGGGCAGCGGATATTATCGAAATGCATGGGACTGACCGGTTGTGGATTAATTCTGCAGGCGACTGGGGTCCAAGCGATCCACTCGCGGTGCCAAAGTGCAGAGTCGAACTGGCAAGCCGTGGG
>JACNLR010000173.1 GCA_014381385.1 Planctomycetota bacterium
GCGTCTTTGAGGGCAAAGTTGTTTCAACACGTGACTTTGGTGCATTCATTGAAATCGCTCCCGGAACTGATGGCATGTGCCACATATCTGAACTTGCAGATGGTTTTGTCGACAAGGTCGAAAACATTTGCAAGACAGGCGATAAAATTAAAGTGAAGGTCATCGCTGTAGATGACACCGGTCGTATTAAACTTTCAGTAAAAGCGTTGCTAAAAGATGCAGCGAAGGATGCTGAAAAAGAGACCGTGGAAAACTAAATAATGTTTTCTTGGACTTGGCTTATTGCAGGCACCGCTCTTGGAGCGGTGTCTGTTTTGCCATATACAATTTGGCGGCACAAGCGTGACGCGAAGCGTACTAACGAAGCGCGCAAACGAGCGCAAGCGTCAGAACGCATGGCTGAAATTGGCAATATGACCTCAGGGCTTGCACACGAGATTAAAAATCCACTTTCAACGGTTGGCTTAAACGCCCAATTGCTCGCAGAAGACATCGATTGCCTCGATGCCCCAGAAAAAGAAAAAGTAAAGATTGTAAAACGACTTGATTCACTTTCAAGGGAAGTTCACAGGTTGAAGGGGATACTCGACGACTTCCTGCAATTCGCTGGTCGTATGAAATTGCACTGCGAACGCATTGACTTGCGCGAAGTGCTTTCTGAACTTGAGGATTTTTATCATCCACAGTGCGATAGTGAAGGGATTGTATTGCGAATGCAATTACCAGAGGAGCCAGTTATTGCAAACATTGACGCCTCGCTATTGAAACAGGCCGTACTGAATTTGCTCATTAATGCAACGCATGCCATGTCGGAAAGCGAACAAAAGGAATTGATGATTCGCCTTGTTGTCGATGCAAGCGAAGCGTGCATACATATTATTGATACTGGCAAGGGCATTGCAGAAGATAGCATCGATGAAATTTTCCATCCCTATGTTTCAACAAAACAAGGTGGCACAGGACTTGGCTTGCCAACCACGATGCGTATTGTTCAAGAGCACGAGGGGCACATCCACGTGAACTCCACGGTTGGTCAGGGCAGCGACTTTACAGTATGTGTACCATTACACACGTAATGCGTGTACTTGTCTTGTATAATCCAGTTTCAGGTCGCGGCAAAGCCTGCCATTTGGCGGTTGCAATTGCGCAGCAGTTTTTACAATCACCATGCGATGTGGAATTGATTCAAACACAAGCAGGTGATCCACAGAAATGGCTTACCCCTAAACTTGCCTTTAAACCAGACGCCGTCATCGCTGTAGGGGGAGATGGAACTCTGCGGCAAGTTGCGAGTGTACTCGCAGGCAGTACAGTCCCAGTTTATCACGCTGGTTCTGGTACCGAGAACCTATTTGCAAAATCGATGAATACGAACAGGGCAACTCCAGAGAGTGTTGCTAACGCGGTATTTGGTGGCGAGAGAATAGAAATAGATACCGCAACCGCAAATGGGAAATTTATGCTCTTGATGGCATCGGTTGGCTTTGATGCAGAAGTCGTTACTGACCTTGCAGAAACTCGCGGAAACTCAATCACACATTTTTCGTACATCATGCCGTTCGTGCGGCAGTTATTAAAATGGAAGACACCTGAAATCACAATTGCTGTTGATGGCAAAGTTATTCTGCAAAACAAAAAGGGTTGGGCGGTTGTTGCAAACAGTAAACAGTACGCCCGCGGTCTAAACCCCGCAAGAAACGCAAACATAACTGACGGAAAACTTGATGTTGTCTTTTTGCCACTTGCAGGTCGCTTGAGTTTGCTTAAGTGGATTCGTCTTATGCACCGAGGTACACACTTACATCACCAAGATGTAATCTACGCTTCGGGTTGCGAAATAGAAGTAAGTACTACCAGTCCCGCGCCTTGGCAACTTGACGGCGATTCGATTGGTGAAGCAACAAAAATGAAACTTGTTTGCGTCCCAAAGTCGTTACACGTACTTTCGTAAATCTAGATTCCAAAACATTTGTTTGGACCACGGAGGGGCAGAGGAATACAATGTATTGCATTGTTCAATTCTTATCTCAACGGTTCTGTGGTAAATTCCTACCACGTTCATCTATACTTAGAGTAGCCCGTCACTGTCGATGACAGCCCTCGCAACCTTGGCGATGGATTTTCGTGAGCTCCGCGATTGCTTTTGCAACAATTTCATTGCTTCTGGTTCGGAGATGTTTTTGCGTTTCACAATAATCCATTTCGCACGTTCGATGAGTTTTCGGTCATCAAGGCGTTGTGTTAAATCTACAATTTGGCTACGTTGATCAATATGATCAATGTAGCGTTGCCAAGCAACGGAAAGACCAGCGCTGATTTGTTCGATGGAAGCCGGTTTTAAGAGATACCCAAAAACGCCTGCTGCAATACTGTTTCGAAGAAACGTTTCATCCGAATACGCCGTTAGCATGACTACTGGAATGTCGTGTTCGTGGAATATAATTTGTGCGGCCTGCATACCGTTCATGACAGGCATTTGAATATCAAGAAGCGCGATGTCTGGTCGTTCTTCGTGCACTTTTTCTATTGCCTCTTGGCCATTTTTACAAGGACCAATGATTTCAAACCCGAGAACCTTCAACAACCCGATAATGCCCTGCACAACGAGCAGTTCATCGTCTGCCACTAGTACCTTTGTTGGAGTTTCCGGTAGAGATAGGTTTTCTGTGTTTGACGGTGTCATTCGTAGACGTCCTTCCGTTCTTGCTGCGGGTGACAAACGTAGTCACGTGGCAATGGCCAAGCAGTAGTCATATTCTACAGCAAAAGCAGTGACGGTCTCTTCCTGTAATTTAATCCAAGAAATCGCCTTCTTTTAAGCGTTGCGGGACGTATTCTTCGGTGACGTAGGAAATGTCTTTAGTAATCAAAGATTCGACTTCCATTTTAAAGCCGTTGTTGAGCATCGTCTTAATTTCACGTTGCCACTCGCGTTTACCTTCAAACCAAGGGTACGCAGCAATCTGTTTTGCACGAGTAATATCGCGGTCGTTCAACTCAATTTTAACGTCATCGGATAAATCGAGGCGTTCATAGTCTTTGGATCGGATGCCCATGAATTTTGCATCTGGAATCGCCATGCGTTCCGATTCAAACGCTAAGTTGATTGAACCCTGCTTTATAACGCTATATATATAGTGCCCCCACGGGTCACAATCGAGTAAACAATAGACAGGGAGCTTGAGTTCTTCGTGCATGCGGTGCAACATTCTTCGAACACCTCGTGGCGGTTGCCCAGAACCCTCGGTCAAAATGCAGTTGTGCGTTTCCCAAAAACGATCTTCGTTGAAACGACTCCAAACCGTATCTTTCTCTACATGCAAGATAAAATCTGCATCGCAATTTTTAAATTGCATGACATTTGGCTCGCATATACTTGGTATCGCATATCCGCCAGAACCCATCTTGCGGCAATTGATTTCGTCGCCGTTGTCAACTACTGTAATATTACCGACCATAGTGCCGCGTTTCTTTGCAAAAACATGTAACTCTTCGCGTAAGCCATCGAGTGAAACTTCAAGGTCTTCTAAAATACCGTCGGACTCGCCTTGATCGTTAAACGTTTTTTCCTTTGTGCCTGGGATGGTGTGCAAACCCATGTAATACATACCCCGTAAACTCAAAGTTTTTTCGGCTGCAATCAAGTCTTTGCAACCTTTGGCAAGTAAGAGCGATTGCATAAACTTGCGTGACTGGCCAAGATTAAACAAACTTCTCGTTTGGGTATTAGAGCCCATCTCTAGAATTCGCTTCTTCTTGTTGTACTTCATATTTGTTACGGATCTGGTCGGTATCTCAAACGTAGGCTCTTTTTGTCCGAGGCTCTTTTTAACGATGGACGTTGCTAGCGTTTCGATTTTCTTCACAGTGACAGCATCGCGTTTTTTGTCGACTGCTCGCTTCTGTGTTTTCTTTCCCGCTGTTTTTACGGGTACTTTTTTTGATATTTTTTTCTTTGCTGTTTTCTTCTTCGCCATTATTTTTTACCCCGCTTGCGAGTAGTTTTTTTCTTGGTTTTCTTCTTTGGAGTTTTGCGTTTAGTCTTTGTCGTATTGCCAAACAACGTGTCGTCCTGATCAGGAATATCCTGTAATTCATCCACAATAATCACGCCTTCATCGCTACCAAGCCGGCCGCCGTTATCGATGATTTGCCCTTCGTCGTCGAGTTGTGCATCTGCTTCGTCAGTTCGCCTTTTGGCTTGTTTCAAGAGTGCTTTGTAAAGCTTGTCGGCGTCGGCACCAACAATGGCATTGCAACAACGGGAAATTTCACCAATGTATCGCTCAAATACGCTTCGACGTTCAGATTCGCGAGCCATGCGTTTTCGGCGGCGAAGGTACGTGCCAAGTTTACGTCCACACTCTTGCAACGCAAGTTTCATTTCTTTACGAATTTCGTCGTAGTCTGCGATTGCTTCTTTTGATTCACTTGTGAAAGGTACCCAAACACTCACCATATGTACCATGACAACGAGAGGGCCTGAGGGAATGGAATTTCTGGGCTGTGTTAAACCGTAATTTTTCCAAGATGTTTCAGCAACGGCTTTGAATGAGCAGCAACTAGATTGCGAGTACAAAAGAGGAACTCTGTTTGCGAATCGCAAGACTTTTGCGCTGTCGTCTCTGCCGAGTCCTCCACCGTATCCGATGGCAACCTCTATTTGGAATGGGTTTCCTCGGTAGACGTTCGGCGGTCTTGTTGATGCAGCAAAAAATTCAGCCTTGACTTCTTTGAGCAAGCCAGCAAGTAAGGCTTTTGAACCGATGGGTACGAGGCAATCGGTATTAGGCGCAATAATGCGCGTCTTTTGGATAGAGTCGTAGAGTTTTTCTGCTTCGGTGTGTCCAATGGTCTTGATCCATGTTTGCCCAGTCATACCTGCACCCTTGCAGATTTCCCTAGCTTTGGTTGCGCCAACTCTGCAGAAATCTTTCGTCAAGAAACCGCCGAGTTGCCGTTGCTCTGTACGCTCGATCATTTGAATGAGCGTTCCAAGTTCAATTCCTTTTGGGTGGGGTTTAATTTCTTTTGGTTCTTCTGGAAGTTCTTCGATTGCACGGGGGAACTCGATCGTTTCGTTTGTTGGCGTGACATACGTTATGCGAGCATGTGGATTTGCAATCGCAGTTTGTTCTAAATACTCGTCGATGGACTGCCTACCCTTTTGGTATTTGCCCTCAAGTTCAATCGATACTTGGGTTCCGTGCCCATCTTCAAATAGTGAATTATCCTCTGGGTGTTCAGTGTCGCTAATAACGGTTGGCCGGTTTTTTGAAGTGTCCATTTTCAGTATGACTTCGTGGGCTGGTTTTCGTTTCCCGGTTTTCGAAATTATCATCAACGGCTTGCCCGTTGTCATTAAGCCGTACATACCCGCAGCCGAAATACCAATACCTTGCTGACCACGTGACATTTTTAAACGGTGAAATTTTGAACCGTATAAAAGTTTACCGAAAATATTTTCAATTTGCGCGCGGACAATGCCTGGGCCGTTATCGCGAATCGTTAACTTAAATCGGGATTCGTTGATTTGCAAAACGCGAACATATATATGTGGAAGGATTCCACCTTCTTCGCAAGCATCAAGCGCATTGTCAACAGCTTCTTTGATTGCAGTAAGCATCGCCTTGCGAGGATTGTCAAAGCCAAGCAAGTGGCGGTTCTTTGCGAAGAATTCGCTGACCGAGATATCTCTTTGTCCCGCCGCCCTAGTTTTAGCGGGGGCGGTCGGGCGAGGTTTTTTTTTTTTGGGGGGTTTGGGTTTTGGCATAGTGCGTGGTAAAAAAGAAGGGCCTTCCATGGGGGGAAATCACGCGGTACTACCGAGGATCCCTACTCGATTC
>JACNLR010000150.1 GCA_014381385.1 Planctomycetota bacterium
TTCCCTGCCGGATTATTCCCTCGATTCATCGTTCCTCACCCCTTGCTCGTAAGTTGCTTTCGTCCCTACAGGAATCTTTTGCACCAGAGGTTGCGCCGATAGTCATCCGTGACCACGAAACGCTTCGTGAGGCAGCGAGTTTTGGTCAACCAGTTATTAACTTTGCGCCAGATAGCGAAGCGGAACGTGATTTCGAAGCGCTTGTTGCATGGCTTGAAGAAATCTATTCGCCACCTGCGCCAATCGTTGAAGTTGCTTCGAATGCAGGGGGCAGAGCAGCAGAACTGGCAAAGCGCGTGGGTACATTTGCCCAAATCAATACTAATGATTCTTCCGTTCTTGGGAGAATTATGCCAACCGAGAAACGCGATGCCTCCGAGTTCTGAACAATATGCACAACTTGCTGCTATGTTCACGACAAGCGAAAACGAAGATGTTGCATCTTCGATAGAACTTCTATTGCCAGCGCATTTGCCGGTCCAAGGTGGGCTGTGGCTTGTGCCCTACGCAGGCAGAGAAGCAGCGCACGGAACGGCGATTCTTGTGCGGATGCATGAAGACACGGTTGATGTAGCAGTTCTTGGACAAGCAGATGTTACACTCCATGGCTGTGAATCAGTTGAGGATGTTCTTGATCGAACTCAAAACCTACATGCACACTGGGTAGTTCAGCCGCCCTCGGATGCTAACCCTACTTCGTTACTGCATTGCGATGCTGACAGGGTGACACTCCTTTCGGGCGCAGATCAGGCTGCGGTTGTGGGTGCCTACCGCTTACTCAAGGGTTTGATTACAACAACCAATGAAACAGTTGAGTTGCCAAAAATTCAACTTGTTGTTGTTGGCGCAGAAGAACGTTTAGCCGCTGATGCAGCTAGCCGCATTGTTCAAACGGCGCATCATCAACTTGACGTTCACATTGACGTGGGGCAACCACTTCCGGCAATGGGCAGTGCGACAAAAGTCGTTTCGCAAGTTACGTTCCAGCGAAGTAGTAACGTTGTAGATTTATTAGGAAGAATTCGAAACGGTGCAACAGCGCGCGAGGATTGCCAAGTCACGCCACGCTTTACCGAACCAGAGGTAGAAGTTCCTACTGCGGCTGAATCTGTTGTTGAGATTCAAGAAGCAATACCAGAAAAGAAAGTAGAGCAAATTGCGATTGAGAAAGAGTGCGCACCATTTGCATCACATGTTGAGGGATTGCTCTCCATCGCACCACGTTGTCCTGAACACGACCACATCGAATTAGCAGTTGATACGAATGGTTGTTTGCATGTTTTGGCAGATGCACGGGATATGCGAGATTCTTCTATTGTTGCAGCGTGGGCCGTGCGACATCAAGAGTTACTTGGCATGGCTTGTGGAGGTTTGCAATTCAATGAGCAAGCAACACCAATACAACATCTCTTTACAAACGATGCAGTATCAGTAGCCGATTTGTACGGTTCAGGCGTCCGCATGCACCTGCTGACGGATGTCGACATTGATGGGCATGTAGGCGTATTTTGTACGCCACTCAATTAATATTGCACCATTTTTAGGGGAATAGAATTCACTACGTTACAGGGTGCGGTATCCTGTACCCGCTGTGGAACACGAAGAGAGTGAATTTCAATTACGGATGCCAGTAAAATCTGAGCGTGCGCGTCGCATGTCCGCTCTTGGGGTTGGCGTAGTGGCAACAATATTACTTTGTATCGCACTTCTGTTGAAACCATCCGCCAAAGGGATAGGGACGCACCAGCAACTAGGCTTACCGGTATGTGGTTGGGTGGCAGCAGCCGACATTCCATGCCCAACGTGTGGGATGACAACCGCTTGGAGCCATACAGTTCGTGGGCAGCTTCCATCGGCGTTTATGGCGCAACCACTTGGTATGTTGCTAGCGTTCGCAGCATTTTTTGTCGCTATTGGGGGGTTTTTTACTGCAAGTACTGGGTATTCCTTTCAGGCACTTCTGTACCGATTCTCGCCAACAAAAGTCATAATTCTGATTACAACGCTGATTATTTTGTCGTGGGTGTTTAAAATCCTTTTACACAAAGGAGTTTTATGATTCGATTACTACTTTCTATTATTGTTTTGTTATTAGTCGCGGCAGTGTCTGGTTGCTCTGTATTTGCTTTTGGCGGTTCAATGATGCAAGCACATGAAGACCAAAAGTTGATAGAAAAATATGCAGCTTACGATGTAGAGGGTAAAACTGTGGCGGTCGTAATAGATACAGATTTAGCCGTGCACTACGAACATCCAGGCATTTCAAACTTAATCGCAGAAGCCATAGCCGGAAGAATTGCAAAATTTGCAAAGAACGTACAAGTTATACATCCGGGCTTAGTTGCACAATGGCAATTTGAAACTCCCCAGTGGTCAGCAATGCCAACAACCGAGATTGCAACTTCCCTTAACGTTGATTGTGTTATTTATATTGATTTACATAATTACCGATTAACACCTCCCGGCAATCAGTGGCTTTGGGAAGGACTTTGCAGCGCAACGATTGGAATAATCGAAGCAAACAGTTATGAACAAGATGGCTTTGCAGAGACATTTGATATTTCTGTGACCTTTCCGAAACGTCCGAGTGTTTTAAGTCGAGAAGAGGCAAGTGAAGCGGATATTGAACGAGGATTGCTCAACGAATTTATCAAAGAAACCGCTTGGCTCTTTTACTTCCACGTTGAACCTAAACACCCAGACCGCTATCGGCAGGAGTTAGAAAAATGAAAACACTCCTACTTATTTGTTTGTTTTGCTGTTGTTTTATGTTGTCTTCTTGCAATATTGCAGCAGGCGTTTCTTACATTATTACGCCAGACCCTTCACAGAAAGCAATATACACTCTTCAAGATGTCCGAACGGTGGTCTTTGTTGATGATCGGCGAAATACTATGCATCCGAGTCGGCTCAGGCTCGTAGTTGCAGACAGGGTGACTACAGATTTGCTTTCAAAGAAAATTATTACTACGTTAGTTTCACCCAAAGATGTTTTTCGTGTAAGTGCAACCAACGACAGATACAATGAGCCTCTTCCGATTGCAGCGCTAGGAAAATCGGTAGAGGCAGATGTTGTGATTTATGTTGAACTAGATTCATTCGGACTGACAAACGATGGACAAACTGCAAATCCAACCGCGTCCTGTAGTTTACGAGTCATAAGTGTCGCTGAGTCCAAACGATTGTTTCCAACCGATCAGGCATCTCATTTTGTTCGTGCAACTCTAAAGAAAGTTAAACCTCATCGCATTGCTTCCAACAGTGAAATCCGAAAGTTAGCAGAAGAGCTTGCCCAAGAACTTGGAGATGCAATTGCGAAGGTCTTTTACGATCACAATATTGGTCGACTTGGCGAAAATTTAAATCGAAAGTAAATTGTGCAAGCACTGCATGTCGTTACGCCTTCTGATCCTTTAACAACTGTAGAAATGGTTGGGCTGCTAAAAATAACGCAGCAACAACTAGGGGGTAAGCAGAACATCCTCGTAATTGGAGATGCGGCGGCTGTTATGCGTCTGCGGCAAAGTGGTCTGTCTATCCTTGGGTCTATCGATGGAAAAATGAATGCATCAAAGACGCTCATTTCTCGTTTTGAGCGAGTGCTTAATAGGGGGTATTCCAAAGGTTTGACGCATATAGTCGGTTGGGGATTGAGTGCGAGTTCTGTTGTAAGTCGAGTTACTTCGGAATTGCATAAGGTAGCGTATGTTGATGGAATTGATCCCAAAGCATCATTGCAATCGAATGATACGTTATTCATTCCCACGAGCGGGCAAGGCGCATCGTGTTTAAGAGCAATGGGCATCGGTGAGGATTGGGTTTCTGAGCCGCTCGTTGGGGTTGAGCCCACGCCTATGATTGCAAGCCAATCGTTCGTACGAGAAACATTGCGAATCGAGGGTGATCCACATGTAATCGCAATTGTCGGGGGTTCTAGTTCTGCCCAAGAAATTCTTCAAATGGCGTTTCGAATTAAAACTACTGGCAAGAACGTGATTTTTGTTTTGCCCTCCGACTATGTCAATCAAGGGGAGTTAATTCGGGTTGCGAATCAACGGGATTTAGATCATCTGATTTTTACCACGCCTCCCGCACTTCGTGCAATCGACGTGATTGCCTATGCTGATGGTGTGTGGGTCCCAAACACAACTGGCGTATTATCGACGAACTGCGTTCTCGAAGTTCTCAAAGTGGCGTGGGAGGGAGTGCCCCTTGCAGTGCAATCAACTCATCCAATTCGGAGTGTACCTATGGTTGGTTCATCTCTTGCTTGGGCAGACGATCAATTGAATGTAAGCACTTGGATTTTGGAAAGTATTTGTGGGGATGCTAAGCGTAAAGGTGCCACTGAGTTAACTGCACATGTGCGGTCAATTGCAGCGCCATATCGTTTTGTAGAGGGGCTACAACAGCGAGCTTCGATAACGCATTCTTTACGAAGTTGTTGTTGAAGTTGCTGGTGTTGATCTTGGAGATTTGCGACGTTCGTGTATCGGCGATTGAATACTATCGCCTTTTTTTGAACCTCGTTTGGGTAACTCCATATGCGCCGCAACAACTTGTCCAAGATACAAACGACAATCTGCGTCGGGTGAGAGGTGCCCCTCCAACTTGCAATCAAGCCAAAGTCTTGATTCAGGCAAAATCGGCATACCAGTCACTGCTTTTTTAGTTGCGATGGAAAGAAACGGGTCGTCCTCAAGATCGTGTTCACTGCCAAATAATCGCAGTGCGCGTCGATCGTTTGCTCGAACCATGCAGAGTGCAAAAGCCCGTGCGTCTCGTAGCATTGGTTCAATCGGTTGTCCCTTTGGAATTGCTACGACGACCATTGGCGGCTCTGTGCTGCATTGCTGAACCCAACGAGTCAAGATGCCATCCTTAAACTTATCGTATTGACACGTTAAAACAAAAAGTGCGGATGGCACGTTTTGCAATGCGTTGTGGATTAGTTGTGGATGAAGTGGGTTGATTGTCATAATGTAATCGGAACACGATAAATTAACAGAACATCTTGCGAATACTACAGTTAGAGTGCCACGTGGGTGTTGAATTGCAACGTCCGAGAACAAACTTCTTCACCTTTTTTTGACAAAGTGTTGCAAAATGGGGAAAGGTGGGGTACTGTGGGGGCGATTGGTAATGAAGAACCAAAGCATACACAATGTTATTCACAGGCGAAACAGAACGATCTATCGACGAAAAGCAGCGAATCTCTATTCCAACAGAAATGCGACTTGCTTTTGCTGCCGAACATGGCACGAGCATTGTATATGCATCACCAGGCCCCAATGCTTCCATATGGTTGTGGCCAGAAGCAACGTTTCAAAAGAGGGCGAACACAATCGAGCAATCGCTTTTGCAGGACGAAGACGAGATGGATCTCGAACAAGTACTCTTTTCGCAATCGAGGAGACTCGAAATAGACAAACAAGGAAGAATTCGATTACCCGAAATGTTGCTATCGCTCGCGGGAATTGCACGGCAGGCAGTAATTCTTGGCGTACGAGATCACCTAGAAGTGGTAGATGCGCAGAAATGGGCACCAGTGCGGGACGAGAATCTATCGAAACTCAGAGAAATAATGGTACGAGTCAGGAAAAACAGGGGCAGGGGTCTTGGCGAATAATGCAGTTTGCAACACGCCAACACAAGCAGATTTCTTTCATTGAGCAGCGACGCTCAGTGTTCAAGGGAGGACGTGTCACGGATGACGCTTCCACCTTGATTGAAATATACGCAGCAAACGCTGCAAAGGTTGAGCCAAGGATGGCTCTTCAGCGAGAAAGTACCAGCACGGACGCACGGTACTGATCAGCTTCGGTTCTCGGCTCCTGCAAGGGC
>JACNLR010000092.1 GCA_014381385.1 Planctomycetota bacterium
GCAGCAAGTTGCGTAAAATGTTGTAACCGATTCTCGCCAAAGTCCGAGTGTCCTATGTCGACAAGTTGTCGCACCTCGTCCACAGACGCATGTTTCGTAACTGCGACCATGTGAATGTTCGCAGCATCTCTACCCGACCTTGCCGCTGCGGCGGCTATTCGTTGTTGTACTGATTCGTATCGTTCCTTAATAGTTTGCACGTATATTCCCCTCCTTGGGATTCGTGTAGGGCAGCATACCCTTTATTTAGCTACAGCGACTAAACCCAGCGCCTCTGCCATCGCTTCGCCGATTCCGGCTGGGCTATCTGAAACTGTTAAACCAGAGTTTCGAAGAGATTCAATCTTTGCTTGCGCTGTGTCGTCTTCGCCGCCAATAATCGCACCCGCGTGTCCCATTCGTTTCCCTCTTGGAGCTGTTATGCCCGCAATGAATGCAACAACTGGTTTGGTCATGTTTTCTTTAATCCATTTTCCTGCTTGCGTTTCATCGCTACCGCCAATTTCGCCAATCATCACAACGCCATCCGTTTCATCGTCGGATTCAAACCGAGCAAGTAAGTCGATAAAGTTGGCTCCTTTTATGGGGTCACCCCCAATTCCAATACAGGTGGTTTGCCCGAGACCAAGGGAGCTTGTTTGCCAAACCGCTTCGTAGGTCAGCGTGCCCGAACGGCTGATTATCCCAACACCTTTACCACTGCTCGCGTCGCATGGCGCTGTGTGGATATAGCCAGGCATAATGCCAATTTTGCAGCCATCTTCGAACGTGGCGTTCGCCCCATCGCCAGAAACTTTTTTGCCTGGGGTGATTATTCCAGGGCAGTTTGGGCCAATGAGTACGGTGTTTGGATACTTCTCAAGAGAGGCTTTGACCCGCATCATGTCAGAAACCGGAATACCCTCTGTAATTGCACAAATGAGTTCGATACCAGCGTCCGCAGCTTCCAAAATAGAATCTGCAGCAAATGGTGGTGGCACAAAGATCATTGTCGCATTTGCACCTGTTTTCCGAACCGCCTCCGCGACGGTGTTAAAAACTGGAAGTCCGTTTGCATCTTTTTGCCCGCCCTTGCCGGGAGTAACCCCTCCAACAACGTTGGTGCCATACGCAAGGCACCCTGCGGTGTGGAAGGCTCCTGAGGAACCAGTTATGCCTTGGCAGATAAGTTTTGTTGAATTGTTTACAAGAATTGACATGCTTTACTCCATTTAGGACCAGTACAGGATACCGTCAAGTGTCCAAGATAACTACACTTACCGTATGGCTTCCCCAACAAAAAAACCTTTGACGTATGCTGATTCCGGAGTAGATATAGAGGCGGGAGACCGGCTTGTTGGTTTGATACAAACGATGATGAAGCGGACACATGGTCCACGTGTTCTTGGGGAACACGGGGGGTTCGCTGGTATGTTCCGGCTCGATTTTAACGAACGATTGTTTAAACGTAATTACAAAGACCCCGTCCTTGTTGCTTGCACCGATGGGGTTGGAACAAAAGTAAAACTTGCTTGCGAACTTGGTATTTACGACAGTGTTGGTATCGATTGCGTAGCAATGAATGTCAATGACATGATAGTACAGGGCGCAGAACCTCTTATTTTCTTGGATTACCTTGGTCTTCATTCGCAAGATCCTGAAACGACAGCGGCGATTGTTTCCGGTGTCGCAAGAGGGTGTGAAATTTCAAATTGCGCACTAATTGGTGGCGAATGTGCAGAGATGCCGGACATTTACGCCAAGGGCGACTTTGATATCGCGGGTTTTGCCGTTGGCGTAGTTGAACTTGACCGAGCAATTGATCCAAGCAGGGTAGAGGCTGGCGATGTTGTCATTGGGCTTCCTTCAAGCGGCGTGCACTCAAACGGTTTTACGCTTGCTCGTGCTGCTATTGCAGAATTAGATTTACAAAACGTGTATCCCGAGCTTGATGCCAAACAGACATTGGGGCAGGTTCTCCTTGAGCCCACAAGAATTTACGTCGAACCTATTGTCAAATTGCTTAAACAATATAAAGTTAAAAAAGTTGTTTCTGGCATGGCACACATAACTGGTGGTGGCATAGCTGGAAACCTCTGCCGCTCGCTTTGCGATTCCGTCGACGCAACAATTTATCTGGATCGCTGGGAAACACCAAAGGTGTTTGGTTTTTTACAGCACCACGGCAACATAGAAACGCAAGAAATGTACCGCGTCTTTAACATGGGCATCGGGTTTGTTTTAATAGTTCGACCAGCCTTTGCGGAATCAATAGTTTCACACCTTAAGGGCCTTGGTGAATCGCCGGTTATTCTTGGAGATATAACCTCTGGTTGCGGAAAAGTACACGTTGTTGCGGGAGAAAACGATGTTTGAAATTATCTGTCTTTTAACTTGCCTCTCAATCCAAGACACACAGCCTGTCGATTCACCAGCCCTCATTCGAGGGGGCGTTTGGTTGCCTAGGCTTGGTGGTACCATCGAAGATGGTGGGAGCAAGGTTGATTTTGAAACGAACATCGACTTGCGAAGTAAAGAGACTGTACCAATGGTTGAGTTTTCCTTAACACCGGTGCAAGACTTCACCTTCTCAATGTCCTTTTTTGATTTTTCGACATCTGGAAGTGGGGAGTATGTTGGGAACGATGTGTATGGTGGGATGACCCTGAACGCGGGCGACAACTGGAATGCTTCAACGCAAATTCAGTCCGTTGGATTTGAAGCAGCTTGGAGCATTTGGAAACCTTTCCAAACGGCGGAAAGGGCGACGCTTTCGTTTGCACCCGTTGTTGGGCTCCGTTGGTTTGGAGTTGATACACAGCTTGGGAATACAACGATATCGCAAGAAGTTTCGCACAAAAACTCTTGGGTCTCTCTCCAAGCGGGGTTAGAGATGGAGTTTCGCTGGGACACTCGAGATTCCCTCGATTGGGCTGACTCCGTTTCTATTGAAGCGCAGTTGCTCATAGGTTCTATGTTTGGGGCCGACGGGGGAGCAATGGCTAGTGTTCAAGCTGGTCTTTCTGTTGATTTTAGCCCGAGCATCGGGGGATTCTTTGGGTACCGTTTACAAGAGTTAAGGGCGGAGGACGGCGATTATTCGTTTGACGCAGGTTTGCAGGGATTATTCGTTGGTGGAGAAATACGTTTTTAACGAACGACCCATCGAACTGGTTCGTACCCAATATCAATGCCTAGGCAATCACCATCTGGAAAGTTCAAAAGAGCAAAAGCTCGGCATCTGCTCTTTACAACTGGACCAAACACATTAAGTCGGGGGCGGCTTTTTAAAAAACACTTTGATCAGTCAATTGAGTTAAAAGAAATTGAAATTGCGTCCCCAAGTTGGCCAAGCGCTTTTGACAATTTACGCGTTGGGCACGTAAGCGATTTTCATCTTGGTGATTTAATGCCCCTAGACAGGGCGCTTGGGGCTATCGAGTTACTTGCAACGCAAGAACCAGACATTGTTGTTTGCACGGGCGATGTTGTGGATTTATATGTGGATGGGGCAATGCCCTTGCTCGATGCCCTTGCAAACATAAATGCACCACTTGGCACAATGCTTGTCCTTGGAAACCACGACGAACTAGATTGCTCGCGCACGTTAACTTCCATGGCACAACGCTCTGGTGTTCGGCTTCTTCGCGATGCTACGTTTGACATCAGGCACAATGGTGACTCTCTTTCGATTGCTGGCATTGACTGGGCAAAGACTTCCAAACAATGTAGAGTAAAGGTGGAAAAAGTTTGCAACAAAGAAACACACTTGCTCCTTTCGCACAATCCAAAAGCATTTAAGGCTGCGTCTGAAATGGGTATTCCCCTAACACTTTCGGGGCACACACATGGGGGGCAACTTGCCTTGCCAAGACGAAGGGGCGCAAACCTTGCGGTGACCCAACGATACACGGCTGGCACGTATGCGCGGGGTGACAGCAGGCTCTTTGTAACTGTTGGTGTTGGGGCATGGTTTCCACTGCGTGTTAACTGCCCAGCAGAAGTTGCGGTGATTACTGCAACATCGAACTAATTGCCCGAATAGCATCGCCCCTGTGTGACTGCGCGTTTTTTTCTTCTGGCGTGAGCTGCGCGCTTGTTTTGCTTGCGCTGGGTACAAAGAAAAGTGGGTCGTACCCAAAACCGTTTTCACCCTGAGCAATAAAACCAATCACTCCCTCAAACGTTCCGCTCGATTGAGCAACTATCGTGCCGTCTGGGTCTGCTACGCAAACGGCGCATACGAACCGTGCAGTTCTTTGAAGTGCTGGTACGTTTTGCATGCGCTGCAATAATAAAGCGTTGTTTTCTTCGTCTTTTTCTTCTCTCGTTTCACCCTTGCCCGCGTATCTTGCAGAGAAAATGCCCGGTTCACCGTCGAGGGCATCAACCCAAAGCCCAGAGTCGTCCGCCATGCATCGAACGCCCGTTGCTTTGGCGTAGCCAATTGCCTTGAGTGATGCATTGCCCTCAAAGGTGTCTGCGTTCTCAACGGGTTCGTCAATTTGGGCGTCAAGTGAATCAAGACCATCAACTTGTATTCCAAGGGGTTCGACTATTTCGCGAACTTCTTGTAGTTTGTGGTCGTTTGAAGTCGCTAGAAGAATCTGCACGTTATTTTCCTTGCCAACTCTGCGGGACGTCGCCATGCGAAGCTGTAATAGTACTACGTATGCCTCCTCGACCCTTCCAGTTTGTCACAAGTTGCAACCATGTTGGTTGCAGACATGCAACGAGATCGTCACGCATTGTGTTTGTAACAGCTTCGTAAAAAATGCCTTCGTTGCGAAAAGACTGGTGATAGAGTTTTAAACTCTTGAGCTCAACACAAACTTTCGAGGGCTGATAGCGGAGTGTGATACTCCCAAAGTCGGGATGCCCGGTTACAGGACAGACGGAAGTAAATTCTTCATTGACATGCTCTATCAAAAATGGTGTTTCTGAAGGAGTTTCGAACGTCTCTAATAAGTTTGAATCTGGCATCCGCTCATTCTACATCCACTCAATACATTATCCCTTACGGTCAACGCGTAGATTCAGGCAATTTATCAATACGGGGGGCTGATTTATAGTCCGTAGCGGAGAACGAGCGTGATAACACGCGGTTGGTCTGGATTAATCGAAAGTGATTTTCGAAATACGAGTCGAGCCGATTGGAAAGATTCGACGTCGCTTTTGTCCCCAACAAGCCAGCGATTGAGTTCGTTTACACCCACACCGTTGAGGGCTCGCCAGTTTTGTTCGTCGTAATCTATTGCAGTTTTATACGCCTCAAGAGAAGATTCGTAATCTCCGAGGCGAAATTCTGCCCAACCAAGTTGCTCAAATGTGTCGGTCGTTGGATCAAGTTGCACCAACTGCTCTGTGGTATTAACGACCTCTTGGTAACGCTTCTCTTGGGTTAATAGATAAATAATATTGCGCATTAATTGTGGTGATGGGTTGTCCATAACCTCGGAAGCCGCGATGTAAGCATTCAGGGCATCTTGGGGACGTTGCAATAATTGATACGTTGCAGCTAATGTAATTTGTGCTGGGGCTGCTGCCCCATCAAGCTCGACGGCACGCTCTGCAAAAACGAGAGCGCTTTTTGGTCGGCCCATTTGAAGATACGTTGTTGCGATGTTTGTATTCGCGCCGACATCTTCTGGATTAATCGTAAGCGCCCGATGGTACGCACGAACAGCGTCTAAATATTTTTTCAACATTTGCAACGAAACCCCATGTCCAAATTGGGCTTCAAAGTTTCGCGGCTCTAGTTTCACCGCTCTTGCGAAAACAGGCTCAGCTTTAGTCCACTCTTTCTTAACGAGACAAATGTCCCCAATGCCAACAAGGGCGTCTGTTGCAACTGGATTTTGTTGTAGGACTTCCTTAAACAATTTCATCGCTTCGGTGTAATCACCGTGGTCTTTTGCAATTAGTCCCGCTTGAATTGTGACTTGCTCTTCCTGCGATATTGTTACGATGGATGCCGGTGCTACATCACCTGTCGCCTCCATCGGCGAAACGGCGTGGCAGCCAACCCCCACAAGGAAGCAGCCGGTAATAATAAAACGGGTCAGTTGCATAGCGTGTTTAGAATACTTGGAATGGGTGGACTATCGGCGTTTTTTTGCCAATTTCGCCATTTTGCGTAATTTTGAAATATTCACCATATCCATCAACTCTCCTTTGTCATTCTTCTCCTTTGAAGTCTCGAGGATCTTAGGTACGTCATCAAACGCTTGATGTTCCAGAATTGCTTTAAAACAACTTAACCCGCATCTGCCCTCGCCTATATGTGCGTGACGATCGAGCCTCGAGCCAACACTGCCAATTGAATCATTAAAATGAAATACCTTTATATGCGCAAGACCCGCGCTCTGATCAAAGCGTTGGAGTGTTTCGTTTGCTTTTTTCGGGGTTGTCATGTCGTAGCCCGCTGCTGTCACATGGCAGGTATCCAAACAAAATCCAATACGGTCGGGGTCTTTTACTCGTTCTCGAATCCACCCAAGATGGCGAAAATCATACCCTAGGTTCGTACCAGAGCCCACCGTAGTTTCGAGACACGTCATTGTTTTGTAGCCCGAAAGATCATTATGTATTTCGTCTAATGCTTGAACAATCCGCTTCAAGCCAGCGACCTCTTCCTTTGCAATAGGTTCCTTCAACTGATTTGGCTCTCCCCTTTTCCGCGGCGTACCAAGCCTTGCACCGGGATGTGCGATTAAGAATGGTATATGTAACCGCTCGCACCGCTCAACCTCTTCGCGCTGCAGGGCTATAGATTTTTTTTTCGACGAAGTGTCGGGGGATGCCATATTTATAAGGTAACTGTTATGGCTCACGAGACGGTTTGACCCATCCCAGCCCATTTGCTTGAGCGTTGAAAGCCAGCAATCTACGTCGCTGTCAGCAAGGGGCTTTGTGTTCCACTGCCTTTGGTTCTTTGTAAAAACCTGCAGACAATCCATCTTTTGCGTGGCTGCGGCAGTCAGCGCATTTATCATGCCGCCTGCTATGGAAAGATGCGAACCAAACAAAATGTTACGCAGACAAGTGGCGGTCGAATTCAAGGAGCGCGGCTGGGTTGTCGCCAACCATACGAATTTTTGCGAGATTATCGCGCGCGTTTACTTCTTCTTCAACTTGCTCAGTAATAAACCACTGGAAAGCCACCTCAACATGCCAAGCAGATTCTTCACGCGCAATTTTAAAAATGTGCGTGATCTGTGTTGTGACGCGTTGCTCGTGCGCAAGCGCGGCCTCAAACACAGATTCTGAACTCTCGAATTCTGTAGTTGGATTTGGTGGGCTCACAAGCGTAATCGGAAGATCCCACTCGTTCATTAAGCCAACAATCTTCATGGCGTGCTCATGTTCTTCACTGGCTTGCGTTCGAAACCAATTTGCCATACCGTTTAAGTTTTCACGTTCAAACCAGAATGACATCGCAAGGTATTGCATCTCTGCACCAAGTTCGTGTGTTATCTGTTCGTTTAGTTTTGCTTGTAATGCTTCGCTTTCCATTGTGGTACCTCGTGAAATAAATTAAGTTGCTGCAACGCCCAAAAGCGATGCTGCGGATTGTGTAATGTCCGTGTAGTGCAGACCACACATTCGTAAGATCGATTCGGGAGAGCGAGCTGATTTTGGAATACGCGTAACATGCATTTGTTTCACTGTAAATGCATCACCTGAAGCAGTACACGCATCCGACACCGCTGAGCCTATAGATGCCCCGTAGTTGTCTTCAACAACGAGCACGTTACCATTATTTTCGTTCACAATATCAAGCAGCCGCTCTTCGTCAAATGGGAGCGAGTAGAGATCAAGTAATGTTGCATCAACGCCCATGCGGTCTAATTCGTCAATTGCTTTGTTGCATTCGTGAATCATATATCCAGCAGAAATGATGACAAGGTCACGACCTTCGGTGAGGACTTCCATACCACCAAGTTCAAACACCGTTGATGCATCGTAAATCATTTCGACATCTGGTCTAAACGTGCGAAGGTAACAGCACCCAACGTGATCCGCCATTGCGTGTGTCAATCCATACGCTGCCCACGCATCTGCAGGTTGCAACACATAACAGCCGGGACCACCGTGGTGGTCTTTCATCGTGCCAAAACTTCTAAACCACGCAATGTCTGGTAGTGACATTTGGCTTGGGCCATCGGCAGCAAGTGAGATTCCACTGTGTGAACCTACAATCTTGATGTTTGCTCCTGAGTTAATTGCCATTTCTATTTGGTCATACCCGCGTGTTATAAACTTTGCAAACGTAGAACAAAATGGAATTTTACCTGCTGCGCTAAGTCCAGCACCCACGGAATACATGTTTTGCTCTGCAATTTTGCATTCCACAAAGCGATCGCTAAGGTCTGCATCGTTACCAAACGCATTACTAAACGTTGAGTTGCTTACGTCTGCGTCGACGGTCCAAACGTTATCGTTCGTGTGCCCAAGTGCGCGAAGCGCGACGCCATACGCACGCCTTGTTGCCATTTTTCCGGATTGCAACACAGTGGCCATGTCCCACTTTTCCATCGCCTCTTTAAATGTCATCGTGGGCTTCGTGGTCGGCGTTGGCTGTTCCCATTTTGGTGGTTCTGGAATCGCAATAGAAACCGTTGCAAAGGATGAAGTAAGTTGCACGCTCGTTTGACGAAGTTCGGCAAGTACCGTCTCAAGTTGCTGACCAGAGGCAGGTTTTCCGTGCCAGTTTCCACCTTGCATAGACGGTGCTCCCCAGCCCTTTACAGTCTTTGCCACAATTGCCATCGGTATAGTTCTGCCTTCTTTGTTGAAGGAGTCAAACGCATTTTTAATTTCATCGGGGGAGTGACCATCAATAACCGCGACTTCAAAGCCAAATGCTTCAAGTTTTGCTGCGAGTTTCTTTGGCGACTGTTGGTCGCTCACCGCGCCAGCTTGACCGTAATTGTTGCAATTGAAAATGGGGAGAACGGATGTGAGTTCGTGGTCCATAATAAAGTCGAGTGCTTCAGTAATCTGACCTTCTCGGGCTTCACCATCACCAATAATGCAATATGTTTTACGTCCAGTATTGTCCGCGCGAGCTGCTAATCCCAAGCCAGCAGCAACGGAAAGTCCTTGACCAAGGGATCCTGTTGCAGCATCAAAAAACTCCACGCCCTCCATAGGGTTGGGGTGCCCGTCAAGTGGGGAGTCGTCCTCGCGTAATGTTTTTAAGTGATCTGGGTTTAACCGTACTGGTTCTCCGTTCCAATTGACTGTTACGCCGATGTCTGCCATTGCAGCGTAAATTGCAGGCACAGCATGACCTTCCGAAAGAACAAGCCGGTCGGATGTTGGGTTATTCGGATTGTCTGGTAGCCATCGCATTGTGCGGTACATCAATACCGAAACTAGGTGGCCGATACTCATGGCAGAGGTTGGGTGACCACTCCCTGACTCTGCACACATTTCAAGCGACATGGAATCAAGCAAAATCGCTCGAGCGTGAATAGCATTTTCAAAAGACATCTAAAATCCTTCCGTGGGTTGTTGGACGAAACTGTGTTTTTAATGGAATTCGGGGCATTCCACTGGCGCTGTAACTAAGAAAGCAGTATCGCAGATTGAGGCACTCTGGGCAACGCAAAAACATAGGAAAAACCGTAGGCGGATGAGATATTCGCAATTGCGTGGTACACTCACCAATGTGCCATTGTTGGCGCCTGTTATTTCTGAGAAATGTGTTGTGAAGAGAGAGTAATTCAATGGTAGTAAAACAAACAACGAACATTAAAGCAATCTGCGACCGAGATGCACTTGTTGAGGCAATGGGACTCATCACTGGCGTTGTCGCTGGTCGAACCCCTACCCCAGCACTCCAGTGTGTGCGGCTTTCGAGTCAAGACGGCCACCTCACTCTCGCAGCAACAGATGGGGAAGTTTCACTGACACTCTCTATTGACCGAGTCGATTTGGAAGAGGGCGGCGATGTCTTGGTTCCCGCGGATAAATTCTCTCAAATCGCAAGAAGTTGCGACGATGCAACCCTTACGGTTGTCGGGGACGGTGACTCGCTACATATACGCTCTTCTGATTCTCGCTTCAAGGTGTTTGGTTTTCCGGTTTCAGAAGCGCCTGAAATTCTTGCTTTTGACGATGTAGAACCTGACTTTACGGTGGATGGTTCTACCTTCCGAGGTCTTATGGAGCGAACGGTTTTTGCTGCTGCAACAGACCACAGCCGATACGCCATAAACGGCGTCCATCTCGATTTACAAGATTCAAAGATCCGCCTCGTTGCAACCAATGGGCACCGGCTCGCCCTTTCAATGGGACCGTGCGATAGCAATTGCGAAAAGACGGACTGCATTGTTCCAACGAAGGCCATGACGCTCTTAAAACGATTACTGCACGATGACGGAGGAAGCGTTTCGGTCAAGATAGATAACGGTCGGATAATTTTTCATATAGACAACGGTGCGGGGTGTACGTCAACGCTCACAAGCAATTTGGTCGAAGGAACATTCCCACCCTTTGAAGATGTCATTCCTAAAGACCTTGACCGTAAAGCTGTTGTGAACAAGGAAGCACTCCACCGTGCTGTTCGCAGGGCGCACCTCATGACGAATGAAGAGTCGCGTGGTGTGCGATTGCTCTTTGATGGGGACTGTTTAAAAATTACAAGCCGAGCACCCGAAACGGGCGAGGCTGAGGTTGAAGTCCCAATCAAGTCGTTCGCTGGTGATGCACTTGAAATTGCATTCAACCCTGTGTACATCATGGACGCCTTAAAAGTTATAGCGGGCGACGATGTCACTATTGAATTAAAGAAAAGCGAAAAGCCGGGACTCATCCGCAGTGGCACTGACTTTGTCTACATCATTATGCCCGTTAGCTTGTCCTGATTATAGAAGAGGCCCTGGGTTCATGCCCCGATTTGGTCTGTTTCTTTTGCCTTCACCTTCCGTTGCATATTTTACCGAGCAGCCCCAAGGTTTAACGTAACTAGGTGATACTTCTTCGCCAGCAACAAGTTGTTCAACAGCACCCAAAATGTATATCTTTGCTTTCTTGCCCTTCTTAAATCTTTTGTCGTTGCTCAGGGCACCTTGGTAAGCCAAGATTCCGTCCGTGTCAATGACATACATGTGTGGGGTAGTTTTTGCGCCGTATGCATGACCCGTCTTGCCGTCGTAATCTGAGAGTAGGGGAATGTTGACCTTTATATCTTCCAAGAACTTTTTACCGCTTTCAAAAATCTTTTCTTGCGGCTTATTCGCCGTCGAATTAATCGCAAGGTATACAACTTTCGTTTTCACTTCGTCCAAACTTTCAAGTACTGATGGGAGTAGCCCACCTCCCCAAGCATTTAAGCAGTAGGGGCACGACTCGTTGAACCATTCAAGAACAACTATTTTTCCTTCGTAATCAGAAAGTTTGTGTGTTCGTCCAAATTGATCCTTGAGCGTAAAATCTGGGGCTTTCTCACCAATTTCCGCAGTTTCTTTTTCCTGTGGTGCGGTTGGCTTGGGTTGGGGTTGCGATGCTCCAATAAGTGCGAGCGAAGAGGCTGTAAGTGCAATTGCTGTAATAAATCTTTTCATATTCGTCTCCTTAATCGTGTTTTGTAACAGGTTTTGTTACGACCTGCACAACGTAACTCGGGTCGTTGGTATTGCTGCCAAGCGTTAACAGCCCTTCAATCATACGTACGTCTGTGTTTTCTAGTTTAAGTGGGACAGTTAGGGCAAAATGGTTGTCGTCTAAAAATACAAGTTTTCTTTGTAAAAACGCAACGCCCACCCGATCAACACCAATAAAACCGATTTGCTGTTGAGGCGTTGACCCAGTTATCACAATACTTGTGCCGACAATTTGTTGCGTTGCGTTTTGGAGTTCGACTAGTTGTTTGGGCAAGAGCCGCTGCCACCTTTGAAGTCGCATGTCGCGGTGCGCGGGCCCCTGCGTTGTCTTGTTTGTTGAAACGTGCACACTTTGTTGGTGTTCTCCCATAATGCATATTTTTTTACAGGCAAGCCAAAATGTTGTTACATCGAAGATTGCTTCTGTTGATTCTATTGTTTTTGGTGCTTCTGCCGGAATGAAAATTGCGACCTGCTTATCGTACCCGTAGGTTACACCCTCTTTATTTGTAAAAACATTCGGGCGAGGAAACTGTGGTTCACCTACTGTAAATCCTGGGGGGGGTTGTATTTCAAATTCGGTAGGTGCGCCGCTTGCGCCCGAATCCTTCCAGTACACGTGCCAGCCATCGTCTGGAGTAATAACTACAACAAGGTGAAACGATTGTTCTGGACCAACCCAACCCACGTCTGTTCGCACCTCTATGGAGGCGTGGGCACTGTTTGGTTGCGGGGGCTGCGGGGAGTGTTGAAAAACAAGTAGTAATGGTAAAAGTGCTAAGTACATATTAAAACTCCATTTGGTGTATTCTGCTCACTATGGTAAAACTATTGCCAACTTTTGTCTTGGTATTTCTGCTCTTTTTAACTGGGTGCAATGCGGGAATCAGCGATAAAAACCTGTCGTATGTATCGCCTTCGGACGTGCGTGTATTGATGTCTAGCGGCGCAGGCGAGTTGTTTGGTACCGAGTTGCGAACAATCCTAATCGATTGCCGACAACGTTGGGAATTCAACAAAGCACATATTCCAGACGCAACTCCCATCCCTTTTGGGCATCTTCAGTACAAGTTGTACGAACTCGACCACGCCGGAATAATCATTGTTACTGGGCAAACCTATAACGACCCAGTTGCAATTGCAATGAGTAAGGCCCTGATGGAACTTGGGTTTAAAGATGTAAAAACGCTCAGGGGCGGTTTTGTGGGGTGGGAAGACGCTGGCGGGTCAGTAAAAACAGAGGAATAATTGCTTTTATTTCTTGCCTTTTAGCACGATGAAAGGTACTCTTGGGTTTGATGTGGCGACGCATTTGCGCGTTATCGGACTATTTGGCAACCGGTATTCCATCTTGTACGTATAGATAGAACTTGAAGCCGACAATACAGAACGAATTTACCAAGCACCGGCTTCGCAGGAGAGAACAAAAATGATTTCAAGAACTTTACTTACCACTTCTATCGCAGGACTTTGTTTGGTCGTTGCGGGCAAAGCACTCAAGCCAATGGCGCATACTGGACAAGATCCTGTACTATCGCACACTGGGCAAGACCCTGTAAAGGCGCACACTGGGCAAGACCCCGTACGCGCAATGGGCGAAGCGGGTTTCACCTCGACGCGTCTCATTACTGGTTTAGCAAGACCCGTGCAGGTTGTTGCTGCTCCAAACGATTACGATCGAATCTTTATTGTTGAGCAACGCTCTGGTAGTACTGGTCGAATTCGAGTTTTTAACCTCAATACAAACACGTTGAACTCCACTCCGTTTTTATCCTTAACGGTAAGCACAAGTTCAGAGCAAGGGCTCCTTGGTCTTGCGTTCCATCCTGACTACGCAACAAATGGGCAGTTCTACATTAACTACACTGCGAGCAACGGGGACACATACATTGAACGCTTTACAGTATCCTCAGATCCTGACATTGCAAATTCAGGAAGTGGATACACCATAATGACAATCGACCAGCCGTACTCCAACCACAACGGTGGTTGGCTTGGGTTTGGTCCTGACGGCTACCTTTATATAGGCACAGGCGATGGAGGTAGCGGTGGCGATCCTGGCAACAGAGCGCAGGACATTACGAATCAAACACTTGGCAAAATGCTACGAATCGATGTTGATGGTGGGTTGCCCTATGCTATTCCTTCAAGCAATCCTTTTGTTGGTGTAACTGGTGACGACGAAATTTGGGCGTATGGACTAAGAAACCCTTGGCGATGTAGTTTCGACAGCGAAACCGGTGACCTATGGATGGGTGATGTTGGTCAAAACGCATATGAAGAAATTACATTCCAACCAGCATCGAGTACTGGTGGTGAAAACTACGGGTGGCGATGTTACGAAGGCAACAATTCGTACAACACAAGTGGTTGCCCAAACCAAAGCACTATGACGTTTCCAGTTTGGGAATATTCACACTCCTCTGGTTGCTCCGTTACGGGCGGCGAGATATATCGTGGCTCAGCAATCGGTGGACTTCAAGGCACGTACTTCTTTGCAGACTATTGTTACAGCACTATTTGGTCATTTCGATACGACGGTTCTTCTGTGTACGATTACCAAAACCGTACCAGCCAACTTTCGCCGGACTTTGGTTCCATCGGTTCCATCTCTGGGTTTGGCAGAGACGCAGCGGGTGAAATATATATTTGTGATTTAAACGGCGAAGTCTTTAAGGTTATTCCAACGCCCGCAAATGGTGCCTGCTGTATTGGTGATGACGGCACGTGTATTGAAATCTACGAAAGTAATTGCAACGCAGGTGGCGGGACGTGGCTTGGTGCAAACGTTGCTTGCGCTGACGGTGGTTGCGATCCTAATACCTGCCCAGCTGACGTCAACGGCGATGGGAGTGTTGGCGTGGCTGACATTCTCACCCTTATCGATTCTTGGGGTCCTTGCGCGGGTTGCGGTGCAGATGTCAACGGCGATGGCGTTGTTAATGTAACCGACATGCTCGAAGTGGTGGGAAGTTGGGGACCTTGTTAGGGATTCCCGCCTTGCGGTGAGCGCTCCATTATCCTACAGGTTGATTTTGCTATAATCCTCGGTCGCAGTTCTTCGAACTGCGACCGAGTTTCTTTTGAAGAAACTTTTAGGGCTGGTAGCTCAGCTGGTTAGAGCGCACCCCTGATAAGGGTGAGGTCGGTGGTTCGAGTCCACTTCGGCCCATTAAAACCCGATGCTTGCATCGGGTTTTAATATTGGGTCTGGTCTTCAAAAGCAAAACAGCGTTTTGCGCAAGGACCTGACCCTGATTATTCTCCCGATGCTTGCATCGGGTTTCATATAAAGAAAAATAATTTTATTCGATTTATACCCAATCTAAACACGTTCTTAACACTCGAATCATATTCTTCCTGCTCAACCTCAAATAAAGGAGAATATGTATGTTTGTAACAAGTAGCATTTTGGTAATCACAACCCTAACAAGTAGCCCGGACAACAAAATTGAAGCACTAACAGGCTTGGTTCAAGAACTTCGACAAGAAGTTTACGAACTGAAAATCAATAAATCAGAAAGTTGGATTAACGAGCAACGGGCGGATGAAATACGCCTTCTTGTGCAAGACGTGTTATCTGACACAGACACCCGAACAAGTTTGCAGGGAAGTGGTGCAATGGCCGGTTACAACGGCGGGGCGTTCCTCGCTTCGGCGGACGGCAACTGGAAACTAAAAATTAACGGACAGATCCAAGTGCGTTGGTTGTACAACGATGCTAAAGGTCAAACATCTCAGCATGGGTTTGAACAACGCAGAACAAAAGTGAAGTTTTCAGGTCATGTGATTGATCCTTCTTGGACATTTAAAGTTACAGCAACTTGGAGTCGATCCGGCGGTTCAAACACTGAAGATGCATGGATTGCAAAAAGTTTTGACAATGGTTCTTGGGTAAAGGCGGGACAATTTGCTTCTCGATTTCTACGTGAGCAAAACGTTTCTTCGAGCAAACAACTCACAGTTGAGCGATCAATGCTAAACAACGCATTTACCTACGGTTGGACACAAGGGATCGAGTACGGTTGGAAAAACGAAGACATGAAGTTTGTTGCCCAATATACCGATGGCCCAAACCAAGCAAACAGCGCATCACTTGGCGCTTCCACGAACGCTTACGTTTTACGTACAGAGTTTCGTTTTGGTGATGCTGGGTGGAAAGATTTTGCGTATCTCACATCAAATGCGGGTGCAGACAACGGGCTCCTCATCGGTGTTGCATACGAAAATTATGACACCGACGGTGGTGCGTTTGAATATGGAAACGCTAACGGCACAAAAAGTAGCGGTTGGACAGTGGACGCCTCTTGGCGTGGAGATGGCTGGAATCTGTTTGGTTACATTGTTGACACAACCGGCAAAGATAACGCTGGCGTTACACAAGATTCAAGTGGCTGGCTCGTGCAAGGTGGTTTCTTGGTGAACGACAATGTTGAACTGTTTGCCCAGTTACAAGAGGGCGATGTAAACGGCGAAGCAATGGATATGGACGCGTTTCGGGTTGGCTTCAACTACTGGCCAGCAACAGGAAATAACAGTGTGAAATGGACAACCGACGTTGGTTGGGCCAGCAAAACACTCACGAATGGCGCAGGCGGTGGAATATCTTCGGCAGACTGGGTTTCATCCGGCAATGGATGGCGTGCAGACAACGCTAATGAAGACAACCAAATGCTCCTAAGAACGCAACTTCAATTACTCCTCTAATCAGGAAATTAACAGGGAAACTAACACATGTTTAAATGCATTTTATTAACAATAATGATGACGTCGGTTACTGCAATCGCAAACGACAACTCAAAACTGACTGGTACGGTAAAAATAGATGGATCCTCTACGGTCTATCCAATCACCGAAGCTGTCGCTGAAGAATTTGCCGAAGAAGCGCCACGCGTTCGAGTTACAGTGGGCATATCTGGCACCGGCGGCGGTTTCAAACGATTTTCAACTGGCGAAACTGATATTTCAGATGCTTCAAGACCGATTAAAGCAAAAGAGCAAAAGGTTTGCAAAGAAGCGGGCATTGAATTTATTGAGGTTCCGGTTGCCTACGACGGTCTCACCATAGTCGTGAACAGAGAAAACACATGGTGTGACTCACTTACTGTTGAGCAATTGAAGCAAATTTTCCTTGATGGCTCAACGGTCATGACATGGAAAGATCTCGATGTTTCTTGGCCAGAGGTGTCACTCAAAATGTATGCGCCGGGAACTGATTCGGGAACCTTCGATTACTTCAAGGAAGTTGTTGCGGGTAAGAAAGGTTCTATTCGCAGCGACATGTCGGTCTCTGAAGATGACAATGTTTTGGTTCGAGGTGTTTCTGGCGACAAGGGCGGCATCGGCTTCTTTGGCTGTGCCTATTACTTTGAAAATAAAGAGAAGCTCAAAACTCTCGCTATTTATAATGGCAAGACAAACGTTTTACCAAATAGCAAAACGATAGAGTCGGGCGAGTATGCCCCATTTAGTCGTCCGCTCTTTATCTACGTAAACAAAACCGCACTCGACAAACCAGCAGTTCAAGTTTTTGTTGATTATTACATCGACAACGCGGGTGACATGGCGGAAGAGGTTGGATATGTTCGGCTTCCAGAAACAATGTATGACCGTGTTCGAAAAAACATTGCGTCCCGAAAAACAGGAACGCAATTTATTGACGGGGAGGGTGAAAAAGTGCATGGTGCACTTGCATCTGTGTATGAATGATTAAAAAATCACCATCCATCAAGAGGGCAAAGGATCGGCTCGCCCGACTCTCACTTGCCAGCGCGACCGCGATTTCGATTGTTACCACAATCGCAATCGTGTTTGTGCTTGGTACAGAAGCGTGGGGATTTTTTGCGATGCCCGAAGTTAGTGTTGCGGATTTTTTGTTTGGCACAAAGTGGTCCCCGCTTCTTGGAAATGAAAAACACTTTGGTATCTGGCCGCTCATCTGCGGAACACTTCTTGTCACTGCAGTTGCTGCATCCATTGCAATTCCGTGCGGCGTTGTAACCGCAATTTTTCTTGCGGAGTATGCACCGTCTTCAATTCGAAACATTCTTAAACCAGTTCTCGAAATACTCGCAGGTGTACCGTCGGTTGTCTACGGTTTTTTTGCATTAACCGTCATCACCCCGATGATCCAGACGATGATTCCGGGGGTCGATATCTATAACGCATTGAGTGCGGGCATTGCTGTTGGCATCATGTGTATTCCAATCGTCACTTCGATGTCAGAAGATGCCATTCAAAGTGTTCCAGATACACTTCGCGAAGGCTCGTTTGCACTTGGTGGCACAAAACTCGACACTTCTATAAAAGTTGTGTTTCCAGCGGCACTGTCTGGAGTTGTGTCCTCGTGTCTTCTTTCAATAGCAAGAGCGGTTGGTGAAACAATGATTGTCGCCCTCGCTGCTGGGAACCTCGCACAACTTACACTTAATCCTGGAAATCAAGTGCAAACAATGACTGCGTACATGGTACAAATCTTTTTGGGCGACACAGATGCAATTGGAGTCGAATACAAGTCAAGTTACGCTGTTGCCGCAACACTTTTCGTCATGACTCTCTTGTTGACATGGATTGGACACTCTCTCTCCCGCAAATACAAAGAGGTGTATTCATGACCCCCAGAGTTACAAAAAGCCACGCAAAGAAACAACTTCTAAACAAATTGTTTGTTGCCTTTTGTGTTTTAGTCACGTTGCTTTCAGTTTTAGCACTTGTTGTACTACTTGTGACGATTGCAAAGCAGGGTTGGGTACACCTTGATTGGGATTTGCTGACGAGTTACGCATCCCGCCACCCAGAAAAAGCGGGAGTAAAAGCAGCACTTTGGGGCACTGTGTGGCTTTGCTCAATCTGCACGATTACCGCACTGCCGATTGGCGTCGCAACCGCGGTATACTTAGAAGAGTTTGCTTCAAAAAATAAAATGACTCGGTTTTTGGATTTAAACATTGCAAACTTGGCTGGCGTTCCATCAATCGTCTACGGAATAATTGGGTTAACCGTGTTTGCAAGAATGCTTGGTCTGTTTGGAACGATGAACAACCCATTTATAGAAGTTGGCGACCCTGTTTCGTTTTGGTATTTTCGACTGCCGTTTGGAAGTAGCGTGCTTGTCGGTGGATTGACGCTTGCCCTTGTGGTGTTGCCTATTGTTATTGTGAGTTCAAGGGAAGCTGTGAGGGGAGTACCAAATTCATTACGCGAAGCATCGTTGGCGATGGGCGCAACGAAATGGGAAACAGTTCGCAAAGTTGTGATACCAAGATCCGCGCCCGGAATACTCACCGGTTCAATTCTGGCGACTAGCCGTGCAATCGGAGAGGCCGCTCCAATTTTAGTTATTGGTGGTTTTTTGTTTATTCGATTTGTGCCTGCAAATGTGTTCGATGATTTTACGGCGATGCCACTTCAGATTTACAATTGGGCGGGCCGCCCACAAGAAGAATTTCACGCAGTAGCAGCATCAGCAATTATTGTTTTGCTCACCATTCTGCTTGTGTTTAACGGAGCCGCGGCGTTTATTCGATACCGCTTTCAAAGGAATTGACAGTAGTGAAACCAGAAACAGTTTTAAGTGTACGAGATTTTTGTGCTTGGTATGGCGACTTCCAAGCTCTGCTTGATATTCATCTTGAAGTTCCTCGAAACAGTGTGACGGCGCTCATCGGGCCATCGGGCTGCGGCAAGTCTACATTTTTGCGGTGGATAAACCGAATGAACGACATGGTTGATACCGCCCGCGCTACTGGATATCTTGAACTTGATGGGAATAGCGTTCTATCAAAACAGGTCGACGTTGTTGATCTGCGAAGGAGAGTTGGCATGGTTTTTCAAAAACCAAATCCATTCCCCAAATCCATTTATGAGAACGTTGCCTTTGGACCTCGCCTTCACTATAAGATGAATCGCAGTGAACTAGACAGCATTGTTGAAGATAGTTTGCGACATGCAGCGCTGTGGGATGAAGTTAAAGACCGACTTAAAAAATCTGCGTTGGGACTTTCTGGAGGGCAACAACAGCGTCTCTGTATTGCCAGGGCACTCGCAGTTGAGCCTGATGTGTTACTTATGGATGAACCCGCCTCGGCACTTGACCCAAGGGCGACAGCAAAAATTGAAGAACTTATATTACGTCTCCAAAAAGAGTACACCATTGTTATTGTGACCCATAATATGCAGCAGGCATCGAGAGTTTCTGATCAAACCGCTTTTTTTTGCGAGGGTGAGGTCATTGAAGTAAACGACACAAAAACAATTTTCACGAACCCGAAACAAAAGAAAACAGAAGACTACATTAGTGGTCGGTTTGGATAAAAGGCAAAAGAAAATGCAGCAAAAAACAACAAAAGACATCGCGAGTTTACGAAAAGACATCCTATTAATGGGTGGAAAAGTAGAACAACATGTCAGCAAAGCATTTCAATCTGTATTAGACTCAAACCGCTCCATGGCAAAAGAAGTTCGTGGCGAGGACGAGTTGATTAATGATATGGAACTAGACGTTGAATCAGAGTGTCTTGAAATATTAGCGCTTGATCACCCTGTTGCATCAGACCTCCGCTTTGTACTTGCCGTGATGAGAATCAATACAAATTTTGAGCGAATAGCAGATTTAGCGGCGGGAGTTGCGAAGCGTGGCTCAAAAATAGCAAAAGCGCACGAATCATTCACGATGCCCCAGTCAGTTTCTCAAATGATGCAAGCGACAACGGTGATGCTGCATAATTCTATTGAAGCATTAGCACACGGTGACCCGCTACTTGCAAGAAGGGTTAGAGAAGCCGATGACGAGGTAGATTCGCTACGGAAGGATATTCTTACTTGGGCACAAGAAAATGCAGCTCAACTAACAGCGACATCCATCAGCATCATTACAATCGCTACAAAAATAGAACGAATTGCGGATATGGCAACAAATATTGCTGAGGATGTTATCTTTGCAATTGAAGGTGAAATTATTCGCCACTCTTAGAGAAAAACGAACCACGTAAAATGAGTAAACAACAAATACTTATTGTCGAAGACGAACAAGAGATAGCGGCGCTAATCGCATTGCAGTTGGAGCGTCATGGGTATACACCCATTCAGGCTCATGACGGAAAGGCGACTTTTGAGCGGTTAACAGAGTTAGTGCCAGACCTCATTTTGCTTGACTTGATGTTGCCAGATATTTCTGGGCTTGATATTTGCAAGAAACTTAAAGAAGACGACGCAACGAAAAACATTCCTATTATCATTGTTTCTGCACTTAGTGAAGAATCAGATGTTGTGATTGGCTTGGAGCTTGGCGCTTCGGACTATGTGCCAAAACCCTTCAGTACGAAAATTTTACTTGCTCGGATTCGCGCTGTATTACGAAGAGAGGCACAGCCAGAATCAACAAACAACAAGATGTCTATTGGTGAAATTATAATGGACGAGAATCGACACGAGGTTCTGTGCAAAGGTGTGCCACTCCAGTTGACACCAACAGAATATGGAATTCTTTTTTTCCTTATGTCACGACCAGGATTTGTGCGTACTCGCGATCAGATAACTCAATCACTGCATGGGCACAGTGCTAGTTTGGTCGGAAGAACGATCGACGTGCATGTTAATTCTCTACGGAGGAAATTAGGTGAATGCGCAGACATGATTGAAACAGTGAGGGGTGTTGGGTATCGGATTGTCAAACCACATTCAGAGGAACCCCGAGGGTGAGAATAGTGCCGCGTTCATTTTTATGGCGATTTTCATTTACGATTATCGCAATACAAATCCTGCTAACGCTTGTGGCGGGCATTTTTCTTGTGCAGTGGGTGCGATCGCTCCATGAGGAACAAACTATTCGAACGTTGTCCCAAATCGTACCCATCGTAACTTCTGATATCGAATCTCGGAAAAACGTAAACAAACTCGACAGTACGATTAAAGGACAGTTTGGAACAACCGATTTTCGTGTCACAGTTATCAATCCAGAAGGCGTTGTTATTGCTGACAGTGATGCTCAAACAAGTGAAATGGAAAACCACTTAATGCGAAAGGAGGTTCAACTCGCGCTACACACTGACGGTGAGGGTTGGGCAGAACATCGTTCAAGAACGCTTGGCATCAACATGATGTACTACGCCAAGCGATTTCAAATACAAGAGAATCAGTGGGGTGTGGTTCGCGTTTCAATGCCATCGTCATCGATTGAGCGCGGTCTTGCGAGCATTCTTGAGGCGACTATCATCGTCGGTATTGTATTGATTACCACAACGATTTTACTTACGATTCTTTTGTCAAAAATGATGGCGTCAAATATTCGTGTCCTTGTTGATGGTGCAAACAAATTTGCAACCGGAAATTTAAAACACCAGATTCCTGAAGTGGGAACGAGTGAATTATCAATTCTAAGGCAAAAACTGAATTCAATGGCAATAAAATTGCAACAAGGTTTGGATGAGTTAGAACAATCAAAAAGTGAGCAGCACGCGATTCTTCAATCGATGCCCACGGGCGTGATAGCCCTTGATTCAGAGAAGCTAATTCTATCGTTCAACGCATCGGCCACAAATATATTAAGTGTCCCAAGTTCTCTGACCCCTCGCGGGCGACAGCTTGAAGAGTTTGTTCGAGATATTGATCTTTCTGTATATCTTGAAAACGCAACTCTGTCCGACAAAGAATATCGTGGCGAGATTATAGTCCTAGACCATGCGGGAAGAGGAAGGGAACTCCTTGTGGCAATTGTTCCACTAGGCAATCAGAATCAAAAGCTGTCTGGATATCTGGTGTTACTTGATGATGTAACAATGATGAGACGACTTGAGGGAATACGCAGTGACTTTTCTGCAAACGTTTCTCACGAATTACGTACTCCAATTACTGCAATCAAGGGGTATGTTGAAACTCTTGAGGAGTTCTATGCAGAAGAGAAGCAGGCACAGAAGTGTATAGAAGTTATCGTTCGAAACACAAACCGTTTAGAAAAAATTGTAGAGGACTTGTTGTCTCTTGCTGCACTAGAAAATATCAACAGCAAGGAAACACTTGCCTTTACTCAAACGAACGTGCTTGATTTGCTGCGGGACGTACAAAGAATGCACGCAAAGGAAATGGTCGAGTCAAACATCCAGTGTCAAATCAATTGTCCACAAGAAACTACCGTTCTTGGGAATCAGCAACTCCTTGAGCAAGCGATTGGCAATGTGCTACAGAACGCAATTCGTTATGGTGGCCAAAACCGCCCTATTAGCATTGAAGTTACAACAGAAAACGGTTTGGTTCACATATCCGTTTGCGACGAAGGGGATGGCATCCCAAAAGAGTTTCACGAACGAGTTTTTGAGAGGTTTTTTAGAGTTGACAAGGGACGATCTCGTGAATCAGGAGGTACGGGATTAGGTTTAGCAATCGTAAAACATGTAACCCAAGTGCATGGTGGGACAGTTTCTGTTCACCGTGGTTCTGAGGGAGGGTCAACCTTTGTTATAAAACTCCCATTGTGGTCTTGCTAACTCACCAGCAGGGTTTAATGGTGACGGCATAGTCAGTGTCGCTGATTTGCTTGATGTGGGCGGTAATTTGTGAACATGCGAGTAACTACATCCTTTTGTAGAGGACAAACGGCGTCACCACAATGACGGCAAACGCGCCAAGAACAACGGGTGTAAACCACGTTGCGTTGATTGCAACATCTTGCATGTCCGGTGGCACAAACATAAAACATATACCAAGCACGCTTGCAAGCAAACCCGTTCCAGCAACGAGCCATAGACCTGTTTTTCCACCTGGAATTCGGAAGGAACGTTCGATTTCAGGTTTCGTAAACCTAAGCACAATAACCGACACAAACATTAGTGCATACATCACTAAATAAATTTGCGCTGAAACCATAGTCAATACATAAAACACGCTATTTAAATCGATCAACATACCGAGCAAACAAATTATTGAAACGATGACCGCTTGTAAAAGCATAACGTTTTTTGGGGCACCACCTTTGGTCATCTTTTGAAATGTTTTTGGAATCAAACCATCTTTCGCAGCAACACGGAGTGATTCCGTTGGCCCTATGACCCAAATCATGATGTGTCCAACCATGCCAAGAAGCGCACAGCCAGCAATTACGGGAAGAAGCCAATTCACGCCAAGAACATCGAAGACTTTTTCAAACACTTGTAATGTGCCAGAGGCAAGGTTGATTGAATCCACTGGCACTAAAACAGCGACACTCAACGCGCCCAAGATCGAAACAACAAGTACAAGCGCGCCAGAAATCAAAAGTGACAGGGGAATATCGCGCTGTGGGTTTTTGGTGTTTCGGAAATGCACTGAGTTTACTTCTAACCCGGATAGAAAGGAAAAGATGGCGAGCACACCCACAAATTGTCCTATAGAAGAAATATCTGGAATGATTGCGCTTGCTTCGAGTGGGATTGCCGACTCTCGACCATCAAGTAACCACCAGCCCGCAAGACCGATTGCGGCAATCACTGGTAGTAGTGTGCCAACGATAAGCAAGAAGGAGGTTATCCAACCGCTTTCATGAATCCCCCTGAAGTTGATTACAGTCGCAAACCAAAAGATTGCCAAACTTACCAGAAGCACAAACCACGCCTTCTCGCCAAACGTCGGGTCAAACATATACGCCGCGGAAACGGCACAGACCGCAAGAACGGTTGGATACCAAACCAAAATTTGTAACCACTGGCACCAAATTGCAAGGAACGCCATTCGTTCGCCGAGTGCTTCTTTAACCCACCGGTACACGCCGCCCTCGCCTGGCCACCCAACTCCAAGCTCGGCTGCAACAAGACCGACGGGCAAAAAGTAAATCAATGTAAACACTGCGTAACAAAAAATGAGCGAAAGACCAAATCCACCAACCTCGGGGAGCCCTTCAAGGCCGACAACCACCGCGGTGTTCATCATTGCGAGCATGAAAAGTGAAATTGTTTTTTGTTTTTTCGGAATACCAGACATGTTTGTATCGTAATGCAATCAATGCATATACATAAAACACTTATACTACTTATCCCATGAAAAAGATAACAAAATTATTCTTACTCGCGCTTTCGACCGCAATCCCTTGCTTTGCCCAAGAAGGTTCTACACTAGAGCAAAGACTTGCCTATCTCGTTGAAAAACTTGAAGCAAAGCAACTCGAATACCACATACCTGGAATGGCGCTTGCTGTTGTACTTGATGACAAAGTTGTTCTAGAACACTCCTTTGGTGTTTCAAACATGGAAGAAGAACTTGCCGTCACTCCAGACACGTTGTTTGCTATTGGCTCGGTAACAAAATCATTTACTTCAACAGCAATAGGCGTGCTTGTTGATGAGGGTAAGATGGATTTTGATGCGCCGATTACAAAGTACTTGCCTTGGTTTGACTTGCCAATAGATAGCGATGGCGGTGAAGAAGTTCTTTTGCGTGACCTGCTAAGCCACCAAACCGGTTTTACACGCATGCATTTTATCGCCATGAACAACTCACTCTCGCCAAAAGAGGCATTGCGGGCAGCCGTTCAAGCAGAGCCGTGGGAAGAATTTCGCTCAGCATTTCTTTACAACAATATGCAGTATGTCGCTTCAGGCTTTGCTGCCGGAGAGGTCGCTGATTCTGACTGGAGCACCGTCATTGAAGGACGGGTGTTTACGCCAATCGGTATGGAACATTCCTACACGGCAGTGGGCCAGGTTCCGACCGATCAAATTGTTTCCACCGGATACCAGTGGGACATAGAAACGGCTGACTACAAAACATATCCACTTCGAACGATAGACAACATCGGCCCGGCGGGTTCTATTCTTTCAACAGCAGGCGATATGGCTCGATATATACGCTTTCACCTTGGGCAAGGTCAAATAGACGGCAAGCGCGTGTTAAGCGAAACGCAACATGGAGAACTCTGGAAACAACGAATTGAAATTGCACCTTCGATGGGATATGGGTTTGGCTGGATGTTGCACAGCGATGATGGTGTTGTTGAACACGGTGGGAATGTTCGCGGTGGGTGCGCTCAAGTAGCAATGTTCCCCGACGAGAACCTTGGCTTTGTACTGTTGATGAATGTGTCGGCAAGCGTTTTGCAACCAGAATCAATTTCAATTGTTCGCGAAGCAATGCTCGGAGATATAACACCAAATACTGGAAATGAAATCGACTTCACGCCTTACATTGGCCAATACATCGGTAACTTTGGTCCTTTCAAAAATGATATCTTCACCGTGCAAGAAAAAGATGGTGCGCTTGCACTGGATGTTCCAGGACAAATGTTGTACGAACTCAAGTCTCCTGACGAAGAAGGGAAGTGGTACTTCGCGTTGACAAATCAAATTGCAGTATCGTTCGACACAGGTGATAAAGATCTGGTGACGGGGTTAAAAATGCATCAATCAGGCATGACGTTTGAACTTCCAAGACAGGGCGTTGAACTTCAGCCAGATATTCCACTGAGTGAATTGCAGCGATATCTTGGCACGTATCGCAACGAAGACCAAGATGTCTCACCAACAATCATCATTCAAAACAATCGGCTTGCGGTTGATGTTCCAGAACAGATGGTGTTTGAACTGTATCCACCCAATGAAGATGGGGAGTGGGTTTGTCGATTGACCGATAAGATAAAAATACGTTTTATCGAAGATGAGGAAGGGCTTGTAAATGAATTTGATTTTTTTGAAGGCGAAGATTCGATTTTGTTCGACCGTATTTCACCGCCTAAGGCTAATGACCCGGTAACTGCGAAGAGTATTCTCGCAAACTTTGGTTTTGAATCGCGCGGCGAATCTCTTGCGGCACTTGGCAGTGTTGCATTTACGGGGAAATCACATCTCAAGCAATCGGGTCTACATGGAACTACAGAAGTTCTCGCTGACGCGTCTGGACGTTTAAAAAGTGAATTAGAACTAGGAAAGTATGGATGGTTCCGAATCTACGTTCTTGGAGACGAGGGAATGATGGATATCGCGTTTATAGAAACCCAAGAACTTGGGAGCGTGGAAATCAAAAACATACAACAGAGCTCGCCGCTTGCGTGGGCGGGTAATTGGCCAGACGACTACGATTCCATAACGTTTGCCGCAGAGGAGGTGTTTGAAGATAAAGCTGTGTGGACGCTCCGAGCACAAAACGGGGCTGACCCGACAAAGGCCATTGCTATTGACAAAAAAACCGGCGATGTTCTTGTAGTGAAATCAAAAAATTACATCCCAGAACTCGGAACGAGTTTGCCGTACACACTTATATACAGAAACTACAAAGAATTCGATGGCGTTCGACTTCCAATGGAGATTACTGAGAAAAATGAAATGACTGGAAAAAGTGTGAGTGCGTATGACTCCGTCGAATCAGGAATAGAAGCAACCGATGAACAGTTTCGAATAGTTGCAAGAGAACAATTGCAGCCTTGGATTTCAGGTAATTAAACCACGGGATTAGTGCGTAGTTTGGAGTGCTTCTTCGTGGGCAGTTGCGTTGTCGTAATACAGCATCGCCTTGGGCATCCAGCCACGAAGTTGTTGGATTCTTGTTTTAGAAGAGGGGTGTGTGGACAAAAATTCCGGCGGAGCGCCCTTGTTTTCCTTGCCCATACGTCTCCAAAGTGGGATGGCTTCCCTTGGATCGTAGCCAGCATCCGCAGCAATATATAAACCAAGTTGATCGGCTTCGGATTCTTGTGTTCTTGAAAAAGGTAACGCAAAGCCAATGCCAAATGCACCAAGCACGATAACGCGGTCTCGTTTATTCATATCACTCATAGCCATCCCAGCGACAGTCACTGCGTTGATCAATCCGTGGCTCGCACGCTCCGCGCCATGGCGTGCAATAACGTGCGCTACTTCGTGTGCCATAACAATTGCAAGCCCGTCTTCGTTCTTTGCTATTGGTAACAAACCCGTATATACCGCACACTTGCCACCGGGCAGTGCCCATGCATTCACCATGTCGTTGTCCCGAATGAGTGCAAACTTCCACTTGTACCCGCGCACTGCCTCTGGATATAACCGATTGGCAGCGAGTGCTACTTTTTCGCCAACCCGTTGCACCATTTCATACTTCAAGCCAGACGTAACTGTTTTTTCTTTTTGGAGAACTTCTTTGAACGCTTCTTGCCCAAGCGCAATTTCCTGCGAAGAGGACATCATGATGAGTTGCGACCTTCCCGTTTCGGGGGCGTGGGTACAACCCAATACACATATAAAAATTGCTAGTGAGAAATATCGCATTGTTTATTTGTTTTTAATAATACCGGCCAATGCCAGACCAGCAAAAAACCAAGAGGCGCTCGTGTCAAGTGCCTGACCAGATGTCCAACTTATAGGCATATCGTGGAACACGTGTTGCACGAGGTGAATTGAAATAATTGCAAAAATACCTAAAGATAAAACGAAAATTACTCGTTGCCAGTAACCGCCCAAACTTGGGAGAGCCATCACTAATAGTACACTTGCCATCATCGAGGCAATGATGTCAACCATGAATCCCCTGAGTAGGCGCGTTGGTGGCATCGGTTCACCTGGGTTCGCATTATAAAAAATCATTCCATGGGGTTCTGCCCTGTGCAATTCCACCCACGCATCCATAGCCTCGGTGTCGTCTCGCTCAAACGTCATAGGTGGAAAGTAATACACACCGGTTTCGGGCAGGTGGTCACCGATGTTTTCTACAACTGCATGTACGCCCTCGTGCGATTGAACTGTGGCGTGGTGCCAATCCATCACTGCCCACGATACAAAGCCCCACATAAAAAGTGTGATTCCACCAAACAGTCCGCCTAATAGTATTTGTTTCAACATGTCTATAGCATATCCACAAGGGTGGAATCGAATCGTGTAGAATAGGGTGTTCCCTCGGAAATTTCTAAAAACAACTCATTCAAGAAAAGGTTTAGACAATGCGAAGAGCAAAAATTAGCGTTATTGGTGCAGGAAACGTTGGTGCAAGTTGTGCTGTTTGGGCAGCATCAAAAGAACTTGGCGATGTCGTATTAGTTGACATTCCAAATTCAGTCGGTGTTGCACAGGGAAAAGCACTTGACTTGTTTTGCGCGAGCCCGATGGAGCGGTTCGATGCAAACATTACCGGCACATGTGACTACAAAGATGTTGAAGGTAGTGATGTAGTAATAGTTACCGCTGGAATTCCTCGAAAACCGGGCATGAGCCGAGATGATTTGATAGCAACAAACGTAAAAATTGTTAAATCTGTTTCCGAGCAGGTTGCAGCGGCGGCACCTGACGCCGTCATGATTATTGTTTCTAATCCGCTTGACGCAATGGTGTACACGGCGTGGAAAGCTTCGGGATTCCCAACCAACAGAATTGTTGGACAGGCTGGCTGTTTGGACGTTGCTCGGTTTAGAGCATTCCTTGCAATGGAACTCGACGTATCAATCGAAGATATCCAAGCATTGCTACTCGGGGGTCACGGCGATGACATGGTTCCACTCCCAAGGTACACATCTGTGCACGGAATTCCTGTCTCGCAACTTCTTCCAGAAGAAACAATCAACGCGTGTGTTGACCGTGCAAAGGCTGGTGGTGGTGAAATTGTAAAAATGATGGGAACAAGTGCGTACTACGCACCTGCAAGTGGCAGTGTACAAATGGCTGAAGCAATTATTAAAGATAAAAAACGAATCTTGCCGTGCGCGGCATATTGCGACGGTGAATTTGGGATTGACGGTTTGTTTGTCGGCGTGCCTTGCGTTCTTGGCAAGAACGGTG
>JACNLR010000146.1 GCA_014381385.1 Planctomycetota bacterium
ATAACAGGGTGCTCAAAAACTCGCAGGTTCGGGCGTTTCGTGATACTCGTTAACATTGTGGCTCTTCTCATCATAGCACGGGGATAGAATCTCAATTATGACGAAGCGTCTTTGTGTAATTTTAATTTGCCTACCTATTGGGTGTTCGGTGGGTTTATAGGATATTGACCGCAGTGTCGACAAACTTATGTTTGAATCAAGCGCAAGGATGGTGTCAGAGCAGCCGCCAACCTCCTTCGCCAGCCTGCCGTTTTCAAACGAATCGCTAACCCAAACTAACCCAAAAACAATTAACCCCTCGGCAGATGCCCTTGGGTTTCAGCCAGCAACAAAACTTGATGGTGCGGAAATTGCGAAATCTCTTGACCGCGCTGCTGAGGATCTTGCTGCGTCAAGCGAAGTTCTAACGCTTAACGACTCGTTGGTTTGGGCGGACGAAAATGCAAAAGAAATGCAGTTTGCACAGTATGACTATCTTTCAAAAACACTCTCCTTGTTAAGCGAGTTACACCTTTGGGGACCGCGGTTCTTTAACAAAATCACCTCTAATCTCTCTGCCGTCTCAAACGATGGCTTGTACGACACCTCCCTTGCTGTTGTAAATGATTTTTCCATTACCCAGAAGTTGCAAAATGGGGGCGATATTTCAGCGAGGGCACTAACGAACATAGCAAGAGACATTCACGATGCAAGTACGGCCAACAGTTCCTCTTCTGCCCTGAGCATTACCTTGGATATACCTCTTTTGCGTGGCGCTGGTTCGGTTGCTAGGGAGTCGCTCATTCAAGCAAAAAGAAACTTGGTCTATGCTGCTCGGAGTTACGAGAGGTTCCGAAGAACTTTTTATAAAGATATAGTTAGCGATTATCTTTCGCTTGTTGTACAAAAACAGTCTTTAGAAAATGCACAGCGTGGCGTCGATTCACTTCGCCAACTAGCAAAGCGTCAAGCTGCGTTGTATGAATCCGGAAGAACTCGGTTGTACGATTCTGCAGACGCAGAAAATCAAGCGCTTGCATCGGTTGCTCGGTTGAGTCAATCTTGGGAACGATACAGATTAGCGCTCGATCGTTTTAAAATTAGAATTGGTTGGCCAATCCAATCCACAATTCAAGTAGTACCCGCAACTTTAGGAGTCCAGCCGCCTGCTGTGCTTGTTCCCGAAGCAGTTTTAGAGGCGCTCTCGTACCGGCTTGATCTTCAAAACGAAAAAGATCGTGTTATAGACACGCAACGAGGCGTTAAAAACGCCCTGAACAACGTGCTGCCAGATATTTCTTTTGCGGCATCTGGCTCAACCGATAGCGATATCGATAAGCCAATGCGGTTTGGTGGTGAAGAAATTGACTACGCCGCTGGGCTTTCCGTGAGTTTGCCGTTAGATCGCGAAACAGAAAGAATAAATGTTCGCCAACAGCAAATAACACTTGAAAGGGCAAGGCGTCAGTACAGAGAGTCACGCGATAGCGTTGCTGTTTCCGTGCGCTCGGCTCTTAGAAACATCGATGTTTTCCAGTTCACGCTCGATCTGCAAGAGAGAAACGTCAAAATTGCACAGTTGGGGCTTGACTCCATCAATGCAGATCCTGACAGAGTTTCGGTTCTTGATCAAACCCGCGCAATTTCGGATTTGCAGGGTGCACAAGATGCTCGGGATAGTGCAAATAGGGATCTCGAACTCTCTATTGTTACTTATTTGTTACAGGCCGGTAGATTAAGGGTCTCTGGTGACGGTGCTCTCGTTTTGCCAAAACCTCACCAAAAATAAAATAAGTGCATACAATCTATAGGCTATGCGAAGAGGAACATCCATTTTAATACTCGTTTCCGGGGTATTTCTCTTGGCGATTGTAATCTCAATCGTTGCGTTTTCTGGTGGTGGGGGCAGTGACGAAAAAATATACGCTGGTGAATTGTATGAGGTTGAAAGCGGTTCATTTGGCGTTACTGTTCCAACCTCTGGCGAGCTCGCCGCAAAAGAAAAAATAAACATCCACAATTTACTTGAATCAAACGCCGTGATTATTGAGTTGGTGGACGAGGGTGCGCTTGTTTCTGAGGGGGATGTGCTTTTTAAGTTGAATGATGATGATATTCGAAACACCATTCGTCAATCTGAGTTAAATGTAACCGAGGCAATAAATTCGCTTGACACCGCAAGGTCGAACTTGGTGGTCGCTGAAAAGCAACGCGACTCCGACCTGGCAACGAAGAAGCTTGCGATTGATCTCGCAGAACTCGCCCTTAGTGCGTGGAGAGAGGGCGAGGTGGTTGCTAAAAGGCAACAGTTATTGCTCGCAGAACAGACCGCCGAAAAAGATTACAGCCGATTGTCTAAAAAATATGAATCATCCCTTAGTCTGTATGAACAAAAGTTCCTAAGCAAGGACGAGCTTGATCGAGACGAAATTGCCGTGTTAAATTCTGAGGCGACGCTTAAAAAAGCAAAACTTGACAAGGTAGTGTATGAAAACTACACACACCAACAACAAAAACAAAAAAAGAACTCTGACCTCCAACAGGCAATTGACGAACTTGACAGGGCTAATGATAGGCACGCTTCGAAAATAAGTAATTTTGTGTCTACGGTTGGGGCAAAAGAGAACCAACTCGAATCACAAAAGAGTAAACTTGAAATTACGAACAGTCAACTTGAGTCGTGTGTTGTACTCGCCCCTGCAAAAGGCATGGTTATATATGCAACAAGTATGGGGGATCGCCGAGAAGAGGGTGAGCCACTTAAAATTGGCAAAAAGCTCTGGCGTAATGAACTTGTTATGACAATCCCAGACACGTCGAACATGATTGCGTGTGTGAGAGTAAACGAGGCGTTAAGCGGACTTGTGTCGGATGGTCAAAAAGCAAGTATTACCTGCGATGCATATCCAGACACTGTTTTTGATGGTGAGGTTTTGTCGGTTGGGGTGCTTGCCGAAGGTGGCGGCTGGAGAGACCCAAACAGGCGCGATTACACCGTGGAAATCAAGATAAGTAACCCCAGTGATATTGCTTTAAAGCCTTCTATGCGATGCTCGGCTGAAATATACGTTGAAGAAGTTGAAGATGTTTTGTTTCTCCCCGTGCATGCAATCCGCAGGACTGGCGGAGCAGTGTGGGTGTGGGTGCAGGATGGTGGTGGCTTTTCACAAAGAGTGGTTGAACTTGGTCGTTTTAGCGAGTCGTATGCAGAAATAAATACAGGCGTAGCTTTGGGTGAGTTTGTTCTACTTCGGGAGCCTCTGCCAAGTCAGGTTGTTAGTCGGTTTTCTGAAGAGGGTGGACGGTGAGTCGTAAAAAAATAGTAGTGGGTGTAACGGGTGCCTCTGGTGCACCTTATTTTTTGCGGGTGCTCCACCTCTTGCTTGAGGCCGATGTTGAGGTTCACCTTGCTGTTTCAGACTTAGGTAAAAGGTTGCTTTTTGAAGAGTCAAACATAACCGGCGTGTCTGCGGAAAAGCTTGGTGTTCAAGAGTTTGAAAACAACTTGGTCGTCTATAGCAACAAAGACTTAGGCGCATTAATTGCTTCTGGTTCATTTTTGCACGATGGTATGATTGTACTTCCGTGTTCAAGTAACACGCTTGGCGCAATCGCTTCCGGCATAACAAATAATCTTGTGCAGCGCGCTGCAGCGGTAACACTTAAGGAGCGCCGAACACTCATTCTTGCGCACCGAGAATCGCCGGCAAACCTTATTGACCTTCAAAACATGTGCACCGTTACACAGGCGGGTGGAATCATTGCCCCGCTTGCTCCTGGGTTCTATATGCAGCCCAAAAGCATAGACGATATTGTTGATTTTATGGCCGGAAAACTTGTTGATTTGGTTGGGGTCGACCACGCTATGCCCGTTCGTTGGAAGTCCAACGTGTAAAATGCGAACGTGACAAGTGGGTTGTGTTACACTTTTGGAATGAAATACCTCCTTTTAATTACTTTGTTGTTTTCTGGTTGCACTCCCGTTGCAACATACCCGCCTGTTGAAACCGATATTGCGCTCGTGTTTTCGGACTCGGAAAACGAACCAATTCCAACCATTTTTGCGGAGTCTCTTCGCTATGCACACGAACGCTTCGGTGGCATGGACTTGGTTGTGTTCAATCTTCCCGAAACGGTTGGTGGAAAAACATATGAAGTTGTTTCCGACAAACTTGGCGGTGCGCTTCCGATGGAAAACAAAGAGCAGGTTTCCTTTCATATTATTGAATTGCGAAAGCGACCATTCCGTGCCGAAGCGGATATTATATTTCCGTCAACTTCTGGGAATTATGAGCGAGCAACCCTGTATCTTACATCTTCCTTGATTGACCCATGGAAAGTTACGCGAGACCGAGTTTGGCTAGTCCCTGTTTCGGAGTTACCAAACCCAAACTACAACAGCGGTTTGGGCAACGAACTTGTCGGGGTTGATGATTCTTCGCAATGAAAGATGTTTTGCGTTGGTTAGACGAAGCCATAAAGGAGGCCGAACTCTCTTGGTCACAGGGAGGAATACCAATTGGTTCAGTCTTGGTTGGCGCCGACGGTTCTGTTGTTGCAAGGGGGCATAACCAACGCGTGCAATCGGGGGATCCAACCGCACATGCGGAGGTTGTGTGTTTTAGAAACGCGGGAAGGCGACGAGATTGGGAAGACCTTGTTCTTGTTTCTACCCTTAGTCCGTGTATCATGTGTACCGGCACAACCCTGTTATTTGGCATTAAACGCGTAATTGTCGGAGAAAATAAGAATTTTCTTGGTGCTGAGGCATTAATGTGCTCGAATAGTGTGCAGGTAGATGTTCTAAACGACGAGCGTTGCATTGCGTTGATGCGACGAATGAAAGAAGAACGCCCCGACCTTTGGGCAGAAGATATTGGTAAGTAACAAGGAGGAGTATCAAAATGAAGCGTCCAATTACTCCAAAAAGGTCTCAAACCTCGAGACCAAAGTTAATAACTAGAGCAAGTGTTAAGGTTCGACGACCCATTTGTAAACACGTCGCAACAACCCGACCAAGCGGTTGTGTAAAATAAACAACCCGCGGGACTGTTTTATCTTTCAATAAGCATTGAAACGGCGTTGCCGCCACCGAGGCACAAACTTACAATTCCACGTTTACCGCCGGTTCGCTTTAAGTGATGCAGTAAAGAAACCAGCACCCTTGTTCCTGAGGCGCCAATTGGGTGCCCGATTGCTACGCCGCCACCCCCAATGTTGACTTTTGAAAGATCCACGCCAAGGTGATTTGTGTTTTGCAATAGTTGCACCGCAAATGCTTCATTTATTTCGAACAGGTCTATGTCGGCAATCGTTAATTTGTTTCGCTCAAGAAGCTCGGCGATTCCAAGGCCTGGCGCCGTAAAAATTTTCTTTGGCTCTACGCCAAATGTGTTGTAGTCAATTATTTTTGCCATTACAGGGGTAGATGTTTTTTCTGCGGTTTCTTGGTTCATGACGAGCACAGCTGCTCCACCGTCAGAAATTTGGGAGGCGTTGCCCGCAGTAACCGAGCCTTCTTTTGCAAAGGCTGGGCGCAGTTTTCCAAGAGACTCGGCTGTTGAATCACCCCGCACTCCCTCGTCTTTTGTTACACCATCGCGTTGTTTAATTTGCCCCGCCTCAAGTGGAATAATTTCGCTTTCGTACCATCCCTCGCTTGTTGCGTACGCTGCTTTTGTGTGGGAAGCGGCGGAGAGTTCGTCTTGTTCTTCTCTGGTAATTGCAAACTCATCAGCAGTCCACTCCCCTTCAATATTTTCTCTTGCACCCTCACAACGGTCAATGACCGCAATAATGCAAA
>JACNLR010000178.1 GCA_014381385.1 Planctomycetota bacterium
ACGACATGCAGGGCGGTATCCTGGAAATTTCAACATACGAAGCGTTAAATGAACGTACGGTCATCGAAGTCTACAACATCACCGATTTACTTTTCGAAATCCGCGATTTTGATAACGCACCAGAAATGGGTTCTGGCGGTGGCGGCGGTGGCGGCGGCGGCGGCGGCGGCGGCGGCGGCGGTGGTGCTGGTGCTGGTGGTGGTGGCGGCGGTGGTAGCGGTGGTGGCAGCGGTGGTGGTGGAAGTGGCCTAAACATTAGTTTTGATAGCCCTGGAACCGACCCAGACCGTACAGACCCAGAGGTCATGATTCAAGATATACAGGACATTATTGAAAAGCACGTCGATCCTGATAGTTGGGTTGACGATGCGCACAGTATTGATGTTCTCAACAATAATCTTATTATTAGCCAAACACCCGCAAACCATAGAAAAATCATGTCGTTGCTTGCGAAACTACGAGAAGTCAGAGCCTTGCAACTCAATGTCGAGGGTCGATTCTTAAGTATTTCAACAGACTGGTTTGAGCAAATTGGTTTCGATTTGGACGTCTACTTTAATACAAACGACAAGTTGTTTTCACAAATGAAAAATGTCGATCCAAATGCTCGCTTAAGTGATTTCTTTGTACCAGGTACTGGGCAGATACGAAACCCAGTTATGTATGGTGGATATCGTGAGGGTACGGATGAGAATGGTGATCCAATCCTACTTAATCAGTGGGCTAATGGCAATGTCATCGTGCCATCTGGACAAACCTTCGGAACGACAGACCCCCAGTTCAACAATCAAACCGCGTACTCAATTGGAGATGTCGGCACTCCAATTCGCCAAACATCTGGTTTCAGCCCGTTAGGAATAGTGCAAAACCATAATCAGTTAATCAAATCAATTGGCAACTTCTCTACGTTTGGCAAAACTATGGTAAATGCAAATCCAGCTCTTGGTATGGGATTGCAATTTTTAGACGATGTGCAGGTCGACCTTCTCATCGAGGCAACCCAAGCGGACACGCGAAACACGATTCTTACAGCGCCGAGGCTCACCATGCACAATGGCCAAGTCGCTTGGATTTCTGTACAAACAGAAGAAAGTTACGTCTCCGCATTAAACATAAATTCCAACTCTGGTGCGATCGGATATACACCGTTCATTGATACATTAACTACTGGCTTTTCATTCAAAATACATGGCGTTATTTCTGCAGATCGTCGCTATGTAACCATGGAAGTTTTCTTTGACATTGGTGATCTCGTAAGTATGGAAAAATCTGATGCATTTTCTGCAGTTGCTGGTGGTAGCGGTTCTGGTGGGGGAAGTGCAGTTCCAACGGGCTCTGCATTTGTTGATCTCCCAATCACCTTGACACATCAAATACGCACAACCGTTTCCGTACCTGACAAGGGTACAGCTCTACTTGGTGGCCAGCGATCAGTGAAAGAATACGAAACGGAAATTGGCGTTCCAATCCTTTCTAAAATTCCATATATCAACCGTTTCTTTACGAACCGAACAACATCCAGAGTTGAAAAATCCTTATTGCTCTTGCTTCGTCCTGAAATCATTATTCAACAAGAAAACGAAACGATGCTCTTTAGCCGCCGTATCTTAGATGCTGGGTCTGGCGATTCCTTCCTCCGCTAATCAAGGTATACCTCTTATGGCTGACCAATCATTACTGCAAGTTTTTGAACGAGACGGGGTCACAAACGTTGAGTTCGTTGAGAGCAATATTCTAGATGAGGTATGTATTCGCCGAATTGGAGACGAAATTACAACTATTATTGATCGCAAGGGTCAACCCCGGTTGATTTTAAACTTTCAAAATGTAAGTGCACTCTCTTCTTCTGCTCTGGGTATGCTTATTACACTGAATACTAAAATTGGTGACAAGAAGGGCAAACTTGCACTTGCATGTATCAAGGGACCAATTGTAGATGTATTTAGAATTACAAAGTTAGACCAAGCGTTTGAAATGCATGACTCTATGGCATCGGCGCTTACTTCTCTGCGTGTATACTAAAATCTAAGGGGGGGTTGTTCTAAGAGCATCCCAGTGAGTGGGGTCTGGAGTAGGCATCAACGAAAAACACATAAAAAATGAATACCACTCGCGTGTTATTCAAGGAACGCGTGATGAGTTTGATGAAATCCAACACACTATTCTTTCATTGATGGGGTCGCTCTCTTACGTAGAACACGATGTGTTTGCAGTACGAATCTCCCTTGAAGAAGCTCTTGCCAATGCCCTCCTTCACGGGCATCAGGGGGATGAGGTGCATCCTATCGAAGTTACTTGGAAAGTAACAGATGCGCAAGTCGACATTACTGTTACCGACCAAGGCAGGGGCTATGACCCTATTACAATTCCAGATCCAACGGCTGATGAGAACCTAACGCTTCCATCCGGTAGGGGGCTTGCGATGATGCGAGCATTCATGGATAGCGTTGAAGTCAACGAGCAAGGGAACAAAGTCGCCATGTCCAGAGCAAAGAGACTGTAACGAAGACTCAACGGGGGCAGATCAATTTCACTGACTTACAGATAGAAAAAAACAGCATCAATGTTGATGCTGTTTTTTTTCTATCGGTTGTACGTAAACTCTTACGGTACAGGTATCGTGAGTCCGCCTTCACTGATCAAGATACGGTCGTAGTAGATTGGCCATGGATTATTAGGCCCGCCGTTTGGACTGCTTATGTCTTGTGTGATTACTCGCAAGTGAAATTCAAACGTAGCTGGGTCAACGAAACTATTCGCACGTTCGACTGTAACTACTCCGGGAGTAGTTGAGCCAATCGGTAGAATTGCAGTTGCAGCAGCTTGACGCCACATGTTTTGGTAAAAGTCCCACATGTAAAATTGCGAGAACAAACGAGACGCTTGCGAAGGGAGGTGGGTTACATCGATATTGATAGTACCGGATGCTGGAATCCGTTCGAAATTGCCCGATAAGTAGATGTCAGTCGTTTTACCGGTACCTCGATAAGAAACCGAGCCGCCTGGAACAGTTCCGGGGACTGGATAATCGCTGTGCGCTTCTGTTTCTTCTGGATCAACAGTGAAGAAATTATCGTCGATTAAACTTAGTGATTCGTTTATTCCATCAAGGTGTTCACCTCGAATGACAATGATTTCATCAATATTCGGCGTTTCGTAGATCGGATTTGTCGTTACGTTTTGCATACTGTCCCTTGGATTAAGGAACATGCCTGTGAGGTACCCTCCGCCTGGGGCATCACAGAAATCCCATGTGAAGGAGTCCCCTTGCCCACAGTCGGATGCTAGTTCAACTTCTGTGTCCACGGGTCTTGCGATGAAACGTTGATTTCCATCCTTATCGGTGCCACCGTATACGCCACCACCAAGGAGCCATCTTGCCATAGGAGGCCCCATTGGGAGATTGTAGAATTGTTTCGTGAACCCTTGTAGAATTGCAAGTGAGCCCGCTGCTTGCGCAGCAGCTGCACCAGTATTTCCAAAACCGTTTGTGTACGAACGGCGATTTACTTCATCTGCATCCGTTGGGTCGTCGTAAAGCGTTGTGTAATACCCAAGGAAGTTGGTACGAAGAGGCCCTTTGCCACAAGTAACTACGCCTGTACCCCAACCCGAAACGGCCACATCAGTCATGCTCTGAGCACCGCCAGTGTAATTGGAGCCTCGTACACTGTCCGCCCATCGCTTGTACGGCGTACCAGGAGTGACAGCCGTAGCTACAATTGCGTTTTGATCTGTGAATACCATGCCAAGAAGGTCTACTGCAGCAACGCCAGGATCTCCATCGCCAGCGCGAATGACAACGCAAATACCAAGGTCCGTTGCTACCTGCATCAGGTCATTTACGATGGGATCAAAATTTAGATTTGGAGTAACGGCATTTATGCCATACCCTCGATAAGCAGCACAGATGATGTCGCCTTGCTCAAGTGTGGACATCGCGTTTTCCCAAGCATCTCGAAGTCTTCCACCATGTTCTTGCGATTTGAGGGGAAAGAAATACAACTCGGCATCTGGAGCCATGCCAATCGCCCCAATATTGCCCGCAAGTCGATTGGCAGCACTAACGCCGGGCCCTGAGTTTGGTCCCCAACTTGCACCGATGACGCCTAGGACAGCCGAACCATGGTCAGCAGAGCGTTGGAAGTTTTCCGTTTCGTCAAAGACTAATGTCAATGGATCGTGCCCTGTTTCTATGCCTTCAAGGATTACATGTTCCAAATCTTCGTGCATATTTCCAGGTGCAACATGTGCGGACCAATCGATGACAGCAACTTTTACGTTGTTTCCGTATGCACCGTTCACGCCACCATTTTCAGCAACCCAGAAGTCGCCAAGACCATACGCGCCGCTGAAACGTTGCGTAGTGCCGCCGCCGAAACTTCCCGGATTCTCAATTTGAGGAAACAGGTCAATGCCATTCCCGCCAAAACCCATACCGATTCCGGTATAATTGACACCAGCAGCAGGATTGTCCTTATTTCCGCTTGAAGCCATGAGTGGTGAGTACGTATTGAGACCAGTTTGCGCTCCGCCCATAGGCCAAGAGAGTAACTGGTTGAGTTGATGGTATCGTAACTCGTCCGCAATAAGTTCAATTTCCCATGGGGGGAGAATGGGCAATGGATTTGGTTGTATTGCAGTACTTGCAAATTGCCATGGAATTTCGACCTCGGACATCCAAGCCATAAGCCCCATTGCTGCAAAGTCAGGCGTTGTACTTTCCCGTGTATACGTAGGCCAACCATCTGGCGGGGGGAAGCCAAAAGTTGTCGTAGCGAAAATCACCGCATCAATGTTAAATACATCTGTGAGTGGTTGGGTGCCAACAGCACTCGCTGCAGTGGTGTTGTATTCGCCTTCAGCACTAGCAACCCAGCCAATGGCTGCGCCAGCGAGCGCTATTTTGGCAGACAAAGTAAGAAGCGTGTCTGCAGGGTCCAGCAGAATATCTACATCAGCGGTTGGTGGGCCTCCAGCCCAGCTACCGTTTACATACCCAAGGAAGTACTTTCCGGGAACGGTATAGTTCGGTGGGGGATTTATGGATGCAGCGTCAAAGTACATGATCGCAGAACGAGCAGATGTAGTGCCGCCCGTTCCATCGTTTGTGATGTTCAGCGTCGAAGCGAGATTATCCATATCAATCCTTGGCTGTACGAGTATAGGTGCTTGGTTTGGCCCAAAGGGTTGACCTGCATCGAGTGGGTTCAAGTTTAACCCCGCACCACGAAGACAAGATTCGCCGCCAAAGTCAACGCGGAACATTGCTGAGTTTGCGTAATTTGCACAGATAGTTCCCCACGGGTTTGTTTCACAATAGGGGACTTCTGTAGTAATATCTACGCAACAAGTTGAATCTTGGTAGACATTTGTGCCAGCGTTGGTTGGCGCGCCAGTGATTACGATGAAATCACCATTGCCGTTGATTTGTCCGTCTGTATCGCAGCAGCCGATGGGGAAAGGTGCAGCTTGAGCACGCTCGGGTTGGAATGAGGAGCTCATTGTTTGGTCAAGGTAGCAATCGCCCGTAAAGTAGGAGATATAATCGCCAAAAGCAGCACAATCATCGTAATCTGCGAACAATGGACCACCGCCGAGTCCAGCAGGACAATCTGTTTGGCTTTCACCACACGGGGCCGGTGGCTGATTTTGATTCAAACCGAGGTAGATTCCATTTAAATCAGTACAATCAGTTTCATTCGCTACAGCTGTACACCCAGTAAGAAGGC
>JACNLR010000042.1 GCA_014381385.1 Planctomycetota bacterium
GTAAAACTGAGGGCATCATAGGGTGGTTGACTGACGTAATATTAGATTCGCTTCCAACTTATGAAATGCATTTCCATGACTATTTACCCACAAGACTGACATGCAGTACTTGTAAAATATCAATTAGCAGATGGCTATGGTCTCGTAGTTGATCTTGAAAAATCAAAGGGTGTTTGGATTCACGATTCTACAAGTGGGAAAGATTATCTTGACGCTTTTACATGTTTTGCTTCATGGCCCCTTGGATTCAACCATCCAGAATTGATGGAAAGCCAATTTAGTGAAGAGATTCTTAAAGTTTCTAGAAACAAAATTGCAAACTCTGATTTATACACAACAGAACTCGCGGAGTTTGTTCAAGCATTTGGTTCTAGAGTTACTCCAGAAGATTATCCGCACCACTTCTGGGTTTCTGGTGGCGCACTTGCTGTAGAAAATGCCCTAAAGACGGCATTTGACTGGAAAGCCAGAAAGCTTGGCAGAACAAATTTTAATGACGACGTGAATGACTTAGTTGTATTGCATTTTGAACAAGCGTTCCACGGTCGTTCCGGCTACACAATGAGTTTGACGAACACACTTCCAGACAAAGTTGGTTTGTTCCCCAAATTTAACTGGCCGCGCGTTTCGACACCATATTGCGAATTTGATAACGATGGAAACATTGTCAACGATATCGAAGCATCAGAAGCAAAAACTTGTGCAGAAATTGAAACTGCATTTGAAGAACATTCAAACCGCATTGCTGCAATTGTCATAGAACCAATGCAAGGCGAAGGAGGAGACAACCATTTCCGCAACGAATTCCTTGAGAAATTGCGACAGTTTGCAGATGAGCGCGAAGCACTTCTTATCTTTGACGAAGTGCAAACAGGTTTCTATGGCTCAGGTAAAACGTGGTTCTGGCAACACACTACTGTCAGACCGGACGTTGTTTGTTTTGGGAAGAAAACACAAACCTGCGGCATCTATGCAAGTCGACGTGTTGATGAGGTTGCTGATAACGTTTTTAAACGTTCAAGCAGAATTAACTCAACGTGGGGTGGTAATCTAGTTGACATGGTTCGATGCACTCAATTTATTAATATTATTGAACGTGATAACATTGCTGATCTTGTTGCAAATGTTGGCGATCACGTAATTGCAGGGCTTCGAGTACTTGGTAAGGAGTCCGGAGCATACACCAGTGTCCGCGGTAAGGGTTCTCTCATTGCATTTACGGTTCCAAGCCCAGAGCACCGTGCAACAATGTTGTCTTCCCTTATGGAGGCTGGCGTGATTGCACTGCCATGTGGTGTTCGTTCGGTTCGGTTCCGTCTCCCGCTTGTAATGACGATTGAAGAAGCAGACGAGTTGCTAAACAGAACACGGATGGCTGTAAGTACGCTAGCCTCTGCGGTGTAACCATTGCAAAGTGCAGCGGCTATTAGTGAACACCTCGATACCCGCACAGCGGCAATTGAGGTCGCAGCCTTGCTTGACAACGCCTTGCAAGGGCCGACAGATTTAATTTTAGTCTTTGCAAGTTTTCACCATCGCGAAGCATTAGAAGACGCGATCGCAGATATTCGACAAACACTCTCTCCAAATACAATTGTCGGTGTAACAACAGAGTCAGTTGTCGGCTGTGATTTAGAACTTGAAGGAGTCGCAGGGTTTTCCGCTATCGCATTCCAATTGCCCGGCATTCATATACATCCTTGGGTAACTTCACCGAAAAAACCTGTCCCAATCTCAAATCCAAAAGCTATCCCTGCATGGATTGGTCTTAGGGATGACACCAAAGCTGTGTTTTTCTTTGCAGATCCATTTTCAACACCCATTACTCGTTTACTCCCTGCGCTTGTTAACTGCAGAGGAGAGACTAAGCCGTTACCAATAATCGGCGGCATGGCTTCTGGTGCTTCGCAAGCAACGTACAACCGACTTTTTTTAGACGACCAAGCGATGCGAAGTGGTGGAATAGGTCTTACCCTTTCGGGTCCATTGGATTTAGATTGTATAGTGAGTCAAGGGTGCAGACCAATCGGAAATCATCACCGCGTAACCAAAGTAGATGGAAATGTAGTATTGGAACTCGGAGGGAAGCCCGCACTAGAAGTGTTGCAAGAGTTAGGCAGAAGCGCAGACGCAACAGAACGAGATTTTTTACAGGGCGGTTTATTGCTCGGTGGTGTCATCGATGAAAACCGTTCGCACTTTGGTCGAGGTGATTTTTTAGTTCGTTCTATTTTGGGTATAGATCGAAAGCGCAAAGGGATAGCAGCGGGCGAGTTTTATCGTTTAGGGAAAACAGTACAGTTCCATGTTCGCGATCCACAAACTGCAGTTGAAGATTTGCAACTGCTTTTAGATGCGCAGCAGTTGGACACACAACCGTTTGCGGGGCTTTTAGTGACGTGTAACGGTCGGGGCCGGAGTTTGTTCCATGAAGAAGATCATGACTTGAGTCTCATTCGAGAGCGTATCGGAGAAGTTCCGATAGCGGGTTTCTTCGCGGCAGGAGAAATCGGACCAATTGGTGGTCGATCGTTTTTACATGGTCACACTGCATGTTTAACACTCTTTAGATCTCTCGAGACATAAGTTTACTCTAAGGAATACAGCTTTAAAAAATCATGTTCTCTCACGAGCGTGATTTTTTTAAACCTATAATCATTGGCAGAATGCGGGGCGATCGTGATAATTGTGAATCTGCCGTCTTTGATTTGTCGTACATCTCCAAACGCGCTACCTTTGATCATCCGTTGAAGTAATTTTCCGATATCTCTTCGATTTAAATCAAAAAAAGTTTGAAAGTATGTTATTCCATTATCTTTTGATTCAAAATGAGTCCGAGCTTCTCTGCTTAAGATTTGGTCATAAAGCAAATCCCAATTCCGATCTCTGAGGCAAGTTAAAAATTGGGAAAGTACATGCTCCGGAAGAACAGCACGTAAAGTAATTTCTCCTGTGAGTTCGTCCACCTCTTGAAGCTCAACGGTATCCAAATATTGTTGAACTGCAGCGCTATTCGTTCCACCAACGGGAGAGTACTTCACGATGGTGCCATCTTCTTGGATGATTTCGTTTTCCATAGAGTCGCTCATCGAATAATGCCAAGCCGGGCGCGTTCGATATTCAACCCTCTCTGTTGCACACCCAGCAAAGATGGAAAGGAAAAAGAAGATAACGAGGGTGTTCCGCATCAATGTTCAGCCGTTTCGGGTCCCGCTTCAAGGTCAAAGAGAAATGGTGCAACCCAGAGTTGGCTTGTGCCGGTCTCTCGTTTACTTGTCCACATGAGCACGTCGCCCTCAGCGTTGAATACTGGTAAGCCATCAAAGCCATCGGCGTGTGTGATTCGCCTTCGACGAATTCCGTAGCGAGTGGTGCCACCAACTTCACCACTATCAGCATCGCAAACAAAGAGTTCGTAGTTACGATGACCGATTTCACTTGTAGCATAAATAACAAAGCGATTGTTTGGATGCCAAAATGGTCCCCAATTGACGTGTTCGTTATCGGTTAGTTGGAACTCTCTTTCAATACCTACAATTGCTCCTTGTTCATCAAACTGTAGTTCAGCAACATAGAGTTGTAGCAAATCATTCCCACGACGGTCTGAACGGTACACAATTCGTTTTCCATCTGGCGAAAAGAATGGTCCTCCGTCATATCCCGCGTCACCCACGATAAGGCGGTCGATTCCTGTTTTGGTATCGGTGATATAAATATCGCCTGCACCACTTGCAAGTGAACAATAGACGATGTGTCTTGCGTCTGGGCTCCATGATCCTTCAGCAAGATAGTGCTCATCGTCGGTGACAAGTTTTTTTACTTCTCCTGTTCTAAGATTTTGCGAAATGATATTCATTTTTGGCGGGAATGCCCAGCGATATCGACCTGATTCACGTTGGTATCCGGGAATATCACCGTCAACGAGCGGAGTCGTTGTTGTTGCATACATCACGAGATTTTCATCTTCTGGATGGAACCATCCACATGTATTTGCAGAGCCCTCATTGTTTAAGCGAATGATATTTTCAAGCCCCGAAACTACGCCATCGCTATCGAAGGTAACATCGGCGAGGTACATAGCGTAGTCATCGTCTGGCGCTTCACCTTCGGCAGGGTGCTCAATTGCTTGGAATATAACCCGTTTTCCCGCAGGGTCAAAATACGACTCTCCTGCTTTTAAGAAAAACGCTGGGTCAGTGAGCAAGACAGGCGTGCCAATCGCACCGGTTTCTTCTGGATGAGGGGGAGTTGCTTGTCCGGCGAGAAGCGATACGAATAGTGTAATACAATATGCCATTGAGAATTCCTTTTGAGTGAACGAAACACATATCATACGCCTCCGAAGCATTTGCCGCATGAGGTGCCAGTGCTTTACCACGACGATTATGTTGTTGTTTTGAATAAGCCAAGTGGCTTACTCAGTGTAAAAGGTATTGGGGTAGATAAAATTGACTGCCTTGCAGTACGAGTAGCTTCTGCAATTGAAGGTGCGCGTATAGTGCATCGACTTGATATGGATACTTCTGGCGTGATTGTGATGGCTAGAGATGCGGAAACGCACAAAGAGTTGAGTAGGCAATTTCAAGATCGAGAAGTTCAGAAAACGTATATAGCGGTAGTTGGCGGCGCGGTAGAAGGAGAATCTGGTTTGATTGATATTCCAATTCGGAAAGATTTTGACAACCCGCCACGTCAATGTGTAGATTTTAAACAAGGAAAATCGTCCCAAACAAATTGGCGAGTCATAGAGCGCCAAACCGATCGTACTCGCCTAGAGTTGAAGCCAACTACTGGTCGTTCGCATCAACTTCGAATTCATCTTCGCGAGGTAGGACATCCAATTCTTGGAGATGATTTATATGCGAGTGAGCAGTTGCAACAACTTGCACCAAGGCTATTACTTCACGCGCTTGAGCTTTCATTTGTTCACCCCGCAAACAATGAAAAAAGGACAATCACAGCTGCTTGCCCTTTCTGATGTAGGAAGGAAAATAAAAAAACGGCATGAAACGTGGAATTTCATGCCGTTTTGTATTTTTAATTGAGATTTAACCGTTAGTTCCAGTGGTTTCTGGCTCTGGTTCCTCGGTTTTTTCAGGGTGCTCTACACCGAAGAATAGGTGGTCGTCGCCTTCTTTATGCGTCATCGTGATGTGGTCACCCGATGTATAGTCGCCGCTGAGTAATGATTCAGCAAGAGGATCTTCGATGTAGGAACCAAGTGCGCGCCTTAGCGGTCTCGCACCAAAGTCTGGGTTGTACCCTTTTTCAATGAGAAAGTCCTTGGCTACTTGATCGAGCTCCATCGTCATGCCTTTTTCTTGAAGGCGGGACATAATTTTGGCAAGTTCTATATCAATGATTGAGTAAAGATCATCTTTTGTAAGCGCATGGAATACAACGACATCGTCGAGTCGATTTATAAACTCAGGACGGAAGAATTTTTCAGTCTCGGTTAGCAATTGTTTCTTGAGTTTTTCGTAATCCATTACTTCTTCTCGTTTACCAAAGCCAAACGATTGCCCACCTTTAATCAGATCTGAACCGATGTTTGAAGTTAAGATAACGATGGTGTTTCGGAAGTCAACATGTCGTCCGAAGGAGTCAGTCAGACGACCTTCTTCCATGATTTGGAGAAGCATATTGAACACGTCGCTGTGTGCTTTTTCCACTTCATCAAAGAGTACGACAGCATAGGGTTTGCGACGAATTTTTTCCGTAAGCTGGCCACCTTCTTCGTAACCGACGTATCCGGGAGGTGCGCCAACGAGTCGTGAGACCGTGTGCTTTTCCATATATTCAGACATGTCAAGGTGCACGAGTGAGTCTGCATCGCCAAACATAAACTCAGCGAGTGCCTTTGCAAGAAGTGTTTTGCCAACACCTGTCGGTCCAAGGAATAAGAACGAACCCATAGGTCGGTTTGGATCTTTAAGACCACTGCGTGACTTGCGGATTGCTTTTGCAATTTGGGTGATGCCGTCATGCTGGCTGATGACTGTTTTGTGTAACTCATCTTCAAGTTGCAAGAGACGTTGTGATTCGGCTTCTTCTAGTCGAGTTAAAGGCACGCCAGTCATGCTCGATACTACTTCAGCGATGATGTTTTCATCGACCTGGGCAGTGATTTCGTTCATTTGCTCACGCCATTCTTTTTGAAGTTCATCTTTCTTGGCGCGCAGTTTCTCTGCCTCATCACGAAGTGCCGCAGCAGCTTCGTAATCTGCTCCTTTGACTGCTTCATCCTTTTTAATTTTTAAGAGTTCGAGTTGTTCCTCGTAGTCGGCCATTGAAGGCGGTTTTGACATAGATTTTAGACGAACGCGAGCACCAGCCTCATCAATCACATCGATGGACTTGTCTGGTTGGACACGATCGGAAATGTATCGATTGGAAAGTTCAACTGCTGCAAGGATCGCACTATCGGTGAATTTCACACGGTGATGTTGCTCATAGCGCTCACGAAGACCTTTTAAAATAGCGATGGTGTCTTCTTTGTTTGGTGGGTTTACAACGATAGACTGAAACCGACGTTCAAGCGCGTTGTCTTTCTCGATGTACTTTCTATATTCGTCAAACGTTGTTGCGCCGATGCACTGCATTTCGCCGCGCGATAATGCTGGCTTGAGAACGTTGGAAGCATCGATTGCTCCTTCTGCTCCACCCGCGCCAACAAGCGTGTGTAATTCATCGATGAAGAGCAAAATGTTTTTTGCCCGCTTCACTTCATTCATAACAGCTTTGATTCGTTCTTCAAACTGACCTCGATATTTCGTGCCAGCAACCATCATTGCGAGGTCGAGCACGATAACTCGGCGACCATGAAGTAAATCAGGAACTTCGTGTTCTGTAATTCTCTGAGCTAGACCCTCTATGATTGCGGTTTTACCAACACCAGCTTCACCAATGAGAACGGGGTTGTTCTTAGTACGGCGGCATAGTATTTGTACGAGTCGTTCAATTTCTTTGTGACGGCCGATGACAGGGTCAAGTTCATTTTTCTGAGCAAGTTCTGTTAGATCTCGACCAAAACTATCGAGTGCTGGGGTTTTACTTTTGCCTCGACGAGGGGATGGGCTTGGCGCTTCGCCTTGAGGCTCCATACCTTCGTCGTCGAGTTCTTCTATTTGACCAACACCCGCACCTAAAAGATTGAGAACTTCTTCTCGAACGTCTTCTAGTTTCAGCCCTAAGTTCATAAGCACCTGCGCTGCAACACCATCTTGCTCTCGAAGCAAACCAAGAAGAAGGTGCTCTGTTCCCACGTAATTATGGTTGAGGGAACGAGCTTCTTCGATTGCATACTCGATGACTTTCTTTGCCCGAGGTGTTTGGGGTAATTTGCCCATTGTCACCATGTCAGGACCGCTTTTGACAAGTTTCTCTACCTCTAGGCGGACCTTCCGAAGGTCTATTTCTAGATGTTTTAGTACATTTGCACCAACACCAGAACCTTCCTTTACGAGGCCAAGAAGGATATGTTCCGTACCTATGTACTCGTGGTTAAAGCGTTGCGCCTCTTGATTTGCAAGAGCCATGACTTTTCTAGCGCGATCAGTTAAACGTTCAAACATTGTTCAATTCTCCAGTCCTGCATGATATGCGGGATAAGCTTTCTAAGGGTGCAAAAAACAGCAACCCACTATAGAACAATCGGTGCAACTCCCATTCCATTTGAGAACTTATTCAGATTAAGTAAGAAAACGTCAGATAACGCAAAAAAGCACTCTTCAAAAGACCCTAATTGACTTTTTTTGCACGAGTTCCCGTAATTCCGCCAAAGTGGCATACTCAGTTTGGCCTATGCAACGAGGTGATTATTTTATGTTGCAGCGACTATATGCCCACCCTTGAGTTTTACAACAACATCACCTCGACCTGCAATTTCGAAGTTGTGCGTCACCATAACAAGAGTAAGACCAGACCTGTGCAAATCACAGAGTACATCTAGGATTTCATTTCCAGTGTCTTCGTCAAGGTTTCCCGTGGGTTCATCTGCAAGAAGAACAGAAGGGTTATTCACTAGCGCCCGCGCAATCGCAACTCTTTGCCTCTCGCCACCCGAGAGTTCACGCGGCCTGTGCTTGAGCCTGTGTGTTAGACCGAATTGTTCAAGTAATTCTTTTGCACGGTCTACTGCATCTTTTTTAGAGGTAATTGAACCGCCAAGCATTGAGGGCAAAATAGTATTCTCAAACACGGTTAATTCTGGCAATAGATGATAAAACTGAAACACAAAACCGATATCGTTATTCCTGTAACAATTAATTTGCTTGTTCGATTTTTCCCAAACGGATTCGCCTCTGAATAAGACTTTCCCACCATTTGCATCTGGTCTATCGAGACCACCAAGAAGATGGAGTAACGTTGATTTTCCCGATCCGCTAGAGCCTAGAATGGTGGTCCATTGAGCTTCGTGAAATTGTAAAGAGGCGCCGTGTAATACAGGTACGTTTGCTCGACCAAGCTTGTACGTCTTTTTTAGGTCGATGCATTCTAATATCGGTGCTGTCGGATTATTCATGTCGCAGCGCCTTAACAGGATCTGTATCTGCTGCTTTCGCCGCAGGAATAAGAGCACCAAGTAAACAAAAGAGGATTGCTCCGCAAACCGTGATTACACTTGACTCCCAATCAATATTGTTGGGGATGCTCGAAAAATAATAGACTTTGGCATCCCACACGACTACGCCACCAATATGACGAATGAACAATATCAAAGCACCAATACCACAGAAGGTAGTAATGCCAAGTGTGCCAAGGACGATAGGCAGCATCTGACCTCGAGCACTTTTTATTATTGTGATTACGGCGAGAACTCCAGCAAGTGAAAAACTTACAATGGCGATTGATACCGGCGGATTTCCCATTGCATCGTGGATTGTGTTGATATTTTTTGTGATGACCCATCCTACAAACAGCCCAAGTAAAGAGCCAGCGATGCCTATAATTGCGCTGTATTGGAGAAAAATCCAGACAATGCTTGAGCGTGACGCGCCGATGGAGCGCAAAATTCCGATGTCTCTGGTTTTCTCGAACACGATTGACCAAAAAATTGAAAGTATGAGAGCAGCTACGACGAAGTAGACAATGGAGAACAGCGTACGCATGAGCTCACGTTCTTTTTCAACCGGTCCAGTGAAACTTGCTTGTTGTTCTTCCCATGTTTTTATGGTTAAGCCCGGCGCATGTCTTGATGGAGGCAGTACGAGGGAATCCGCTGGAATATGCTCATAGAACGCATCGTAGATATTGTGTACGGTTTCTTTCAATTGAGATATAGGCGTACCCTCTACACCTAGAACCAAAACGCTTGTTGTTCGTGCTGGATCAATACCCATGACTTTGGATGGGTCGTTGATATCAACTATCTCTGCTTCATCGAGGTGAAGTAATGATTGCGCTACGTTGAGGGGCACAAAAATTCGTGATTCGTCAATCAGGAATACACCAGACTGGAATTCATTGACAAATGGCATAATGATTGATTCTGGTTCAATAATTCCACCCTCCGTATCAATAGGGAGCATGGTTAATGTCCCCTCAAATCTTGGCATCCACCAATAATCATTTCTATTAACTTTGTATGAACCGTCTTGCTGCCGGCTATTACCATCGGAAACATGTAAGCCAAGAATAATACCTTGCTTACCATCCCGCATGAGAGACAAACCTTGCGCTTGTAATTGATTTGGTTCAGTTAAACGCGAGTCAAATGAAAGTAACACGCGCCACTGCTCATCGTTGAGTTGTGTTTTAACATCCTCCCACAAATTCACTTCAACGAAATTTATGGAGTGCGAGGCTGTGGTGACAACTTCTACAAAGTCGTTCCATGATTCCGCGTCTATCAAAGCACGAAGGGCATCAGCATTGTTTGTTATCGCATCCAGCAGCAACCAGTCCCGTTGATTCTGCGAAGGGTTTTTCCAAAGCAATGAATTTTTAAAATTAGTGACTTTTGCAAACGACACAGGCTCAATACCCCAGACTTGCACCGTTTCGCTCTGTTTCACTTTTGAATCTGGGTACGGCATTCGCAACAATCCCCAGCCATCGACTATCGGAGTAGCCGCTGTTATTGTTGGATGTTCTTCAAGGCGTTCTATCAATTTCTGGTAGTAGGGAATTCCAGAAATGCCGTTACTGATGACAATGTCACCCAAGAGGGTTCGCCCAGAAGACTGCACCATATCTAGGAACCCTGTCATTACCGATACCACCACAATGACGAGCGCAACGCAAAGAGCGACCGCTGCAACGGCAATCATTGGTATGACTCGACTGGTTAAATACCTTGTTGTAAGAAGTGTTTGATACACGTATTGTCCATCGTACTAAGTTCGCACATAAGCGTACTTTTCGATGATAACTTAGTTAAAATATGGGTTCATGCCAATAATGGAAATCATTTCATGGATTTTGGGAATTACCGTGACGGCCTCGCTCTGTTTGTGGGTGGGGTTAGCGTACCGTCTTTGGGTAATGAACAGAACCAAACCAGTTGTCCGCGAGGGTTTAGATTTGCCAATTCCCCATGGCGAGTCAGTGAGCATTGTTATCCCCGTGCATAATGAAGAGAGAGTGATTGATCGCTGCGTAGAATCGTTAAGAAACCAGTCCCATCAAGCCCTTCAAATAATTTTTGCGCTCGATAGATGCACCGACAAGACTTTTGAAATTTTACAAAAACATGCAGGTCAAGATGACAGAGTGCGACTCATTGAAAACGACCATTGCCCCCAAGGATGGGCGGGCAAGTGTAATGCTGCTCGTATTGGCGCGGAAAAAGCGACTGGGGACTGGCTGCTTTTTACAGATGCAGACACACAATTTGACAAGGAACTTGTTCGATGTTCCGTTGCTTCTGCAATCAAGAGAGGTGCCTCGTTATTGAGTCTTTTGAGTTCCCTAACGATTACGAAAAATTTTGAGAGGATAGTGCAGCCAATTGCAAGTACTTTCTTGGTTAGGCAATATCCAGTTGACCGAATTAATCGAGAGCACAGATCACGGCCATTTGCCAACGGGCAGTTTCTCTTGTTTTCTAGAAAAATGTATGAGAAAATTGGTGGTCATGACGCAGTAAAAGAATTTTTACTTGAAGACATCGCCTTTGCGAGGCATATTTGCTACCAAAAACTTGGCAGAGTGCAAATGCTCTTTGCTGATGGCATGTTGAAGTGTTCGATGTATCCTACTTTTGAAGCATTTCAAAATGGTTGGAAGCGGATTTACATCGAAGCGGCAACGAGAAATATAAAACGGCTTCGCCAAAGTGCAGTTCTAGCTATTTTGGTTGGCATACTATTCCCAGTTGCAGGCATTGCGGGTATTTTCGTTGGTATGCAAACATCACCTTCACTCTTTTGGACATCTATCACCTCCCTTATCGCTGCTGGATTCGTCATAGCATGGCTCTATCGAATAAACAATGCGCCAATGGTTTTTGCCTTTTTCGCGCCAATAGGTGCTGTTGTGGTTGCAAAAATGTTTTTTGACTCCGTTCAGATACTAAAAGAGAGAACCCCGATCCGCTGGGGTGGAAAAGAATATATTTTGGAACCAAAAAAATTATGAAAATATTACTTACGAATGACGATGGTATCCGAGCTCCGGGAATAATTGCCCTGCACAAAGCCTTGAAGGGCCTTGGCGAACTTGTTGTATTTGCGCCAGAGACGGTGCAATCCGCAACGAGTCACGGGATTACGTATACCACGCCTCTCATGACACAAACAATTGATGTTACAGAAAACATGTCTGGTGTAGCAATCGACGGTAGACCTGCAGATTGTGTCAAACTTGCATTGCGTGCACTTTGGGAAGAGCAGTTTGGCGAAGGCGATAAACCTGATTTAACTATTAGTGGAATGAATAGCGGTTCAAATGTGGGAATTAACATTATTTATTCGGGCACTGTTGCAGCTGCGATTGAATCCGCTTTTCTTGGTGTACCCTCAATCGCGGTGAGTTTGCATCTTAAAAATCGCGCTCTTACGCGCTATAACAGAGCCGCTGAAATCGCTAGGAAAGTAATCGACAGGGTTCTTGAAAATGCTCTCGAACCACACGAAGTAATCAACATTAATATTCCAGCATGTGAAAGCGAGGACCGAGCAATGCCGGAGATAAAAGTTGTTGACATGAATGCTGCTGGAGATCTTGGTTATTACGATAAACGACTCGCCCCCGACGGGAGAACATATTACTGGGCTGCCGGCGATGGCATGGCTTTTGAACATACTGCAAAGGGCAGCGACGTGGAAGCATTAAAGCAAGGGTACGCAACCGTCACGCCGCTTAACTACGTACTAACACATAGAGATCGCATGGATATGTGGCGAAAAAGAATTTGTACTTAGCGAGAGAACAAAATGTGAATAGTGATTTTCACTGTATCCTCACCTTGGAGTGCTTCAACTTGTTCACCCGAAGCTCGCCATCGGTACAAACTGTTTTCGATGGTTCTATCGATAGACGCTCCGCCTGTTCCTAAAAGTACGACGACGTTTAGGGGTTTACCACTCTTATCTATATATAAGTCTGCAACAAGATTACTCGGTCGGCTTGCTACGAGTTGGTTTGGTGTAAAAGCTGGTTTTTTTGGTTTTAACACGATACCCTTACCTGCTAGTGGCTTGCCCGCTTTCCAATCTTCAGGTAAAACTCGAATGATAGATGTTGCTTCCGCATCACGATCCGCTGGATCGCTTGTGGGCGTATTCTCTTGCACCGGATTTTCTATGGCAACTTGTTCTTCAACTTCTTGCGTGATTTTTTGTGGGCTTGGCTCTAGCGTTCTAGAAGGGATCGCTATTTGCATCGAGCGAAGCACATCAAGAAATTCTGCAGCAACTTCCTGCAGAGGGTTGGCAAGTTTTGCAAGGGAAGAGAATGCAGCGCTTGCAGCAGCATCTGATTGCATAGATGCCTGTTCAACTTCAGCATGTCGAGCAAGTTGTTCTTCGTATTCTTCGTAACCGATCCATGTGAGTGTTGATACTTTGGAGTTGTCGATGCCCAAATCGATCGGAGAATCTTCGAACAAAGGTCTATCAGTTTGCTTGATTTTCTCAGCTGTAATGAAAGACATTGCCCCTTTGTTCATGTAAATGAGCGGGAGAATAGCTACATGCAATCCAATCGATAGGAATAACGCGATAAGAAGTATGGTATTTTCACGGTACATTTTTCACCTTTTCCACATTGCTTGGTGCCCCGACCAAAAATATCTCAAGTCCTTGGCTTCGAAGTTGGTCCCATGTTCCAGTAAGGAGAGGTCCTCGGTCGACTGCTGCATCCCCAGCCTCAACAACAAGATAAATAGCTGCATCGGGTTTTTCTTGAACTTTGGTAAGGACCTCTTGGACAACTCCCGCAAGGGGAACTACAGTTTGTCCAACATAAATGTTACCATCGATTGCAATTGTGATTGAAATAGTTGATCTTGGTTCCGCCGCTTCGCCTGAGATATAAGATTCAAGTGGTACCGGCAATACTTCAGCGCGAACCATAAGCACCATTGCGTAAATAAAGAAAGTGAGTAAAAGAAAGACTACGTCGATAAGCGGCATCATTTCGACGCGAGTTTCATGGTCTGTGCGACGGAGTGGCCGCACAGTGTCAAGAACCGATTAAGAGAAGGGCGGTTGTAGTGTCTTCAATAAATTCAAATACTTGGTCTAGACCCGTCGCGAGCATCGTTGACCAGATCGAATCTGAAATGTTGCAAATAACCATTCGCTTGTCTTTTGTTTGCAATAATTTTTTTATCTCGATGAGTGCACCAAGATTGGATGAATTTAACGTGGCAACATTTTGCAAGTCAATGATTACATTGGAAAATGGTTCTTCGCCGCTGCGAAGTGTTGTAAGTAACGTATCGGTATCTTCTGAAAAGTCCGGTTCGTCTAGAAGTTCGAGGATAAGAATATTTTCATCCCACTGATTTAAAGTCATGGGGTAGAGGATACCGTATCTTCGACACCTTCGACTTTTGCAGCAGCAATAAGCCGATCGCCATCTTTCAGGTTTACAACTCGAACACCCTTGGTATTTCTCCCGATAGTCCTAATATCGCTTGCAGAAATACGAACGAGCATGCCATTAGCGGTGATAAACATCAGGCTATCAGTATCTCTTACAGCTCGAATGTCAGCCACAGTGCCGTTGCGGTCGCCGGTTTGGATATCTCGGCGGCCTTTGCCACCGCGGGATTGGGCTCTTGTGGAACCGTCTTCGCTATGGACAAGATAGTCGAGCATTGGGGTGCGCTTTCCATACCCGTTCTGGGTCATAGTCATGAGGTCCGCGTCGTCTTCAGCGAGCACACACCCTACAACCGTGTCGCCTTTTGCTAGTGAAATACCTTTGACGCCTGCAGCAGTACGTCCCATGAGCCGTGCATCAGTTTCAACGAAACGAATAGACATACCGGTAGTTGTTCCAAGAAGCACATGGCTTTCACCATTTGTTTTGATGACATCAATGAGCGAGTCGCCATCGTTGAGTTTGATTGCGTTAATTCCACCGCGATTTACATTTCTATATTCAGAAACAGCAGTTCGTTTGACGCGGCCTAAAGAAGTTGCAAATACTAGGTTGTCTTGGCATGTATCAAAATCTTTGATGTTTCGGAAGGTGACAATATTTTCACCTTCTTTTAGATTTAGCAAGTTTACGATTGCACGACCCTTACTTGTTCGTGTAGCTTCTGGTATTTGATAAACCTTAATCTGGAAAACGCGTCCAGAATCTGTGAAACAAAGCAAATCATCATGTGTTGATGCAACAAAAATGTGTTCAATAAAGTCGCCGTCTTTCGTTTCACCACCCTTGATACCGCGGCCACCTCGCCCCTGTTCGCGGAAGGTGTCTATAGGTAATCGTTTTACATATCCTTGGTGGGAAATTGTGACGCAAACTTCGTGTTCTGGAATCAGCGCACCGTAATCAAAATCATCATCTTCGCCATCAATAAATCCAGTGAGTCGCTCCGTTGCAAACTTTTCTTTAAGCTCGATACAATCCTCTCGGATGATGTCAAAAATGCGCTGCTCGTCTGAAAGAATTGTTTCGTATCCATCAATTTTTTCAAGTAACTCAGCGTATTCACTTGTAAGTTTTTCAATTTCAAGTCCAACGAGTTGGATAAGTCGTAATGCTCCAATGGCATCTGCTTGCAATCGCGAAAGCGAAACCCCATCCTTAGCTTTTTCTATAAGCCGATCTGCTATGAACTTTGCATACTCATGCTTTTCCGAAATACAGAAATCGCGTTTCATTAACTTATCGATGGCCTCATCGCGGGTTTGGCTACCGCGGATGAGAGCAATGACTTCATCAATGTCGCATACTGCATATATTAAACCTTCAAGTCGGTGTGCTGCCTTGGCCGCTTCTTTGAGTAGGAATTCAGTCCTTCGTCGTATGACTGTTTGGCGATGTTCAACCCAGCAGTTGATGAGACCGCGAAGCCCGAGTGTCTGCGGTCTTCCATTGACAAGTGCAATGTTAATCACAGAAACAGTCGATTGCAGCGGTGTAAACTTGTACAGTTGTCGCTCAACAACGTCTGGATCTGCGCCCCGTTTTAAATAGACAACTATTCGCGTTCGCCACTTCTTGCCAGAAAAGTTTTTGATGTCAGAAATGTCAGCTATACGACCAGTTTTTGCACAGTCAACGATTTTTTCAATCAAGTTGTTCTGTACGAGTTGGTATGGAATTTCATCTATGACAATCGCTTCACGCTTCCCAATCGTTTCGTGATGGACTCGCCCTCGCACCCGTAGTTTGCCTCGACCAGTAGCGTATGCTTCAGCAAGACCCTGTTTTCCAACCACTAGACCCCCAGTTGGGAAGTCGGGGCCAGGAACTATAGAAAGCAATTCCGACAGATCCATTTCTGGATTGTCGATAGTTGCAATGATTGCATCGCAGATTTCACCCACGTTATGTGGAGGCATTGAGCACGACATGCCAACGGCAATGCCACTTGAACCATTGACTAATAAGTTAGGAAATCGTCCCGGCAGCACAGTGGGCTCATGCCGAGTTTCATCGTAGTTGGGCTTGAAGTCGACAGTGCCTAACTTAATGTCATCAAGCATCGCAACCGCAGCATGTGTCATGCGCGCTTCGGTGTATCGCATTGCAGCAGGCGGGTCACCATCGATGGAGCCAAAGTTACCTTGCTTGTCGACGAGCATGACACGCGTCTTCCAGTTTTGTCCTAAGTTTACTAAAGTTGGGTAGATGACAGATTCACCGTGTGGGTGATAGTTACCTGAAGTGTCACCCGCAATTTTTGCACACTTTCGATGCTTTCGCCCTGGCGAAAGATTTAGGTCGTGCATTGCAACAAGGATTCTTCGTTGCGAGGGTTTGAGACCGTCACGAACATCTGGCAGGGCACGATCCATGATTGTACTCATGGCATACGTTAAATAACTGTCATGTAATTCGCGCTCGATAAGTTGATCAATAACATTACCAATGTTGCCAAAAGATTCGTTGCTTTCCGGTATTGGATTCTGTTCTGGTGTATCGCTCATAGTGCCTTTTCTAGAACGAGTATTGTACCAGAACCCAAGCCTAAACTGTGCTTAAGAAGTGCTTTGAGAAGGGGACTTTAGAAGTAACAGATACTCGCTATTTCCACTCCCTTTTTTGCTTGATTTTTTCCCACGAATAGGTGACAGTGTTTCACCGAGTAGTTCAAGGGACATTTCTTCGCACATCATTTTGACACGAGTAATAACGCGTGAAATTGCTTCTTCAGTTAAGCCTTCACCGACATTTTCTGATTGTTTTTCTTCTTTTGTGAGCTCATAATGCGGCTTTATGAGCGTGATAATGTGCCCACCACTCGTCCACTTTTTGGCGGCGGGTATTGCAAGTTTTTGAGGAGTCCATCCAAGGTCGACGACAACGATGTCAACTTGTGTTGGCGGCTCAGTATGGAGGGCATTCGTACGTTCTAGGGTTGTGACTCGTGCATCACTTCGAAGTTTCCAGGCGAGGGTGCCATATCCCGTGTCCACTGCATGCACATGCCTTGCTCCACGTTGCAAAAGGCAGTCAGTGAATCCACCAACGTTGCAACCAAGATCTGCACACGTAAGCCCAGACACGTCAAAATCAAAAGTTGTAAGGCCATGTTCTAGTTTAAGACCCGCTCGTGAAACAAACGCAGCTTCATCCATGTGGGATGCCCACGAGTGCTACACCCGCGCTGTTTGCTGCTTCAATTACAGCCGGCGAATCGAGCAGAATAACACGACCACTTCCAAGAGCGATGCATGTACATCCTGCACGAGCAACTTGATTGATTGTTTTGGTTCCGATTGATGGTACATCTGCGCGCATGTCGTGGTCGTCTGCGGCAGTCTTGAGTAAAGTCCATCCACTTTTCTTGCAAAGAGATCCAGCGCGCTCAATGAGCGCGGCAGTTCCTTCGATGGCTTCGACTGCGAGTACATCACGATCCCGTACAGCAATAGATTGCCCGATATGGAGTGCAGCGCTTTGCGTTAAGAGTGGCCAACCGAATTCGATGTCGGCAGACTGCATTGCACTTGGTGAAACATTTCCGAGTGTTCCTGTTCCTGCAAGGTGGTCTGGGATGTGCGTGGTTGAATCGATGAGAGTGACTCCTGACTTTTGCAGTTCATCTGCAACTGCTGCAAGAACTGTAGCATCCCTTCGATCGTGGCGCAGGGTTCGGTACCAAAGAAGGAGCCCTGTAATGTCAGGCATGAGCCGTAGCGCTCCAAACGGGTCGTGCATCACGGTTTTGCCAACACCACCAACCATGACTGTATCGCGTGCTCCCCATTTTTTTAGTAATCGAATCCAGCGTCCTACTCGAGCCATGCCCGCAATTGAAAACGTGTCGCATTCGTTTGGAAGTTCAGGAACGTATTGGTTACGAAGTCCAACACAACAAACGCGATACCCCGCAGCGCGAGCGCCACGTGCTGCAAGCACTGGCAAAATTCCATTGCCCGCAATCATGCCCAAGATAGGTTTTTCGTTGGTCATTTTGAGCATTATACCTAGTGGGGGTCACCCGAAAACGACCCCCGAAAACGACCCCTGAAAACGACCCCTGAAAATGACCCCGCGGGTCATTTATCTTCCGTGCATTGGCAAAATGTCTTCGGGCGAGGGCTGATCGGTTGCGCCCGATGTGATGTAATCAAGAACTGCGGTAGGGCACGGATCGATGAACATTAACTGACGCAGTGCTGGACGCATAAACTTTCGATTTATACCGTGTTCAAGCATTTCAACAAGAGGATCAAAGTACCCATCGACATTCACAATGCCAACAGGCTTTACATGATCTCCAAGTTGCCTTCCTACAAGCACTTCAAAAAACTCTTCGTACGTTCCAATTCCTCCCGGAAGAACTAGAAATGCATCTCCTCGATCCATCATGATCGTACGGCGCTCTTGCATCGTATCAACAACAATAAGTTCATCGCACTTTTTATTTGCTTGTTCATGCGCGACAAGTTTGTGTGTAATGACACCAACAACCTCGCCTCCATGTTGTGCTGCGATTGTTGCAACTTCTCCCATTAAACCAATACAACCGCCTCCGTAGACAAGCGAAAGTTTTTTTTGTGCAAGTCCCTTGCCAATTACCTTTGCTGCATCATGAAAGCAAGGTTCGAGATTTTGCGAAGAGGCACAGTAGACCGATACAGATTTCATTCAATGCCACCGGTGGAGCCCCTTGATTGCTTGATTGCTTCAAGTACTTGGTTGACAGTATAGAAGTCTCCGCGGAAATCTTCTTCACCATCTGGCCCCATGATAATGAGAAGTGGTATTCGAAGCCCGCCAAGTTCGTGGAGAAGAGCATTGCCAGATTCATTGTTCCCTGTAAGATCGATTTTAATTGGTGTTACATCTTCGGCATCGAACGCTTCTACGACGCGAGAATTGTGCAAGACCGTTGTTTCAAGAAATTTGCAGTTCAGACACCATTCTGCTGTAAATTCAAGCACAACGACGTCGCCTTCCGCTAGTTTTTCTTGGAGAATTTCTGGTGTGTAATATTCCCAATCTATGGGACCACTCTCAGTGAGTCGAACGCCAGCAACGACGGAACTCGCGGTGACTACTATGCCAACAATAACAAATATACCCTTAACAGTTGTTGTTTTCGCGATGCGAAGTGTTCGCCAGGCGAGCCAAACACCCGCAGCGGCTACGCATGCAGTAACGACCCAAAGATAAAAACGCGACGGAGGCGCACCTTCTTGTTGCAAAAGCCCACTAAGACCAACACCTAAAAAATACGCCGCAGCAGCAAGCATGAGTAGACCCATGACTTGTTTTATGACTTCACTTGCCGCACCTGCCCTTGGCATTTTTTCAACAAGGTGCGGAAATGCAGCAAGAATTAAATATGGAATAGCCATGCCAAAACCAATGGAACCAAACACTGTGAGCGTTAAGGCAGGAGATTGGGTTGCTGCCCACGCTGCAGCAGCGCCCATAAATGGTGCGGTGCACGGCGTTGATAGCACTGCAGTCATAACACCAAACAAAAAGGAACCGAACCACGAATCGTGTTTTGGATTTACTTTATAGACTGCGTTTGGCAAACGAATTGAAAATAATCCACCCATACCGATTGCCATGATGCCTATGAATACACCAAGAATAATGGTAAATGCTGGATATTGGAACAACTGATTAATCGCAGTAAACCCCGCCACAAGTGCAATACCTACGCCAAGAAGAATCCACAAGGCCATCACGCCGAGCATCATCCAAAGGCCAAGATACAGAGTTTTTCTTCGGTTTCCAGCGCTAGCACTAAGTCCCATAATTTTAATCGGGATAACGGGAAGTACGCACGGCGTTAAGTTTAAAAGAAAACCTCCACCCATCGCTACGAGTAACAACAGAATCAAACCAAAGGATCCATTCGTGTCGAGTGTAAACTGTATTCCGAATGCGTCAAAAGCAATTTTATTTTCAGAAGGAGCTGTAACACCAGCATGGATATCTGCAAAAACAGCTCCGTTAAAATTATTAAATGTCGGAGTGTGTGTGGTTGCAGGAATATTTTCAGGCGTGACAATGGAAATTGATTTTGTAATTCCATACTCGTCCCAGTCCCAACCATCAGGCTCTGGAGTTGGAGCGAGGCAAGTTGTATCATCGCATGCTTGAAAAATTGGTTTGATAGTGAACGACGCTTCACCAAGCTTGGCATCGTTTGCGATAGTGACTGGAATATAAATAATTGCTTCACCTGAAAACACACTGTAGTCAACGGGTGTTCCGGTAAACCCAACTTGGACCACGGTAGCTTCGGGCCATTGGATGTAGCCAGCATGAATTGTGAGGGGCGAGCCTTCTGGAAGTTCAAATGCAATCGCTGTTGCTATGTAGTCTTCAGGGTCACCAAGGATTTCAGGGAGTTGCGGGTTATTCGTATGCGAATGCCAATGGTTAGCATGCTCAAGGGTAACGGCGATGACTGCATCGCTGCCAGCAACAGCTCTTTCTGGACTCACTTGGACAGAAACGTTAACTTTATCACGTGAATCGTGAAAATTACCTTGTTGTCCAAATGCGCTGATACCAATAAACAGGCTCAAAGTGGTTAAAAACAGGGTTTTAGTGAAATTCATAGTTATATATAGTACGTGCAAGTGGCGGGTGGAGTTGCGTTTTAGCGTAGGTGGGAATATTCTGTACCGTTTCCCACTGCTTGCGTAGGCAGTACAGATACTTATTTAGGAGTGTAGTAATGATTCTCAACGAATCCTTACAACGTAGTTCCCGTTATGGCTGCTAATCGCAGTCAACCCGTGGTCTTGAGCCGTTTCCAAAAGGATGTTTACATCCCTATGGAGGTTCAGCCGTGATGTAGGCCCCACTGCATCATGATTCGTGTGTTTCACACAAACAACCAGTATTGGTTGTGCCACGGGCTCGCATAGCGACCCGTTTTTTTATTGACCCACAACCCAACAACTTAACAACTTAAAAGAGCAGAAAGAATTCAGATGAACCGTGAAACATTAGAAATTATCGAAACCATTGCAAAGCAGCGCAAGATTGATAAAGCAGTCATTATTGGCGACCTTGAACAAGCAATGGTGAGCGCTGCCCGCAAACACTTCAACTCGCTTGATACCGAAGAGTTTTCATGCAACATGGATATGCTTTCAGGCGAAATTTGTATTTGGCGTCACCTTGATGAAGGCGCTGTTGAAATTCCCCTTGCGGATTTGGGCCGAATTCCTGCACAAACATTTAAACAAGTCATGATTCAACGGTTCCGAGAAGACGAGCGATCTGGAATTTTTGATGAGTACATAGATAAAGCAGGTGAGTTAATTACGGGTGTTTGTAGCCGATATGAGGGCGGATCGCTCATTGTGCAACTCGACAAGGGTGGACGTGTTGAAGGTTTTATGCCGCGATCCGAACAAATTCCCGGAGAACAATTTAGACCGGGCGACCGCGTTCGTTGTTTCATCTTAGATGTTCGTGACACCGGCAGCCAAGTTAAAATTGTGCTCTCAAGAAGTCACCCTGACTTTATTAGGCGTCTCTTCGACGCTGAGGTACCCGAGGTGCAAGAGCACGTAATTGAAATTCATGCGATGTCACGCGAGCCTGGTTTTAGAACAAAAATTGCAGTAACTTCAAACGATTCGAAGGTCGATCCTGTTGGTGCATGTGTTGGTGTTCGCGGAAGTCGCATTCGAAATATCGTTGAAGAACTTGGCGGCGAGAAGATAGATATTGTTCGTTGGAACGAGTCAAGCCAAGTACTCATCTCCAACGCACTTAAGCCAGCTGAAGTTGACGAAGTAAGTTTGTGCTTTGAACTTGGGCGCGCCACTATTATTGTTCGAGACGATCAATTGTCGCTTGCGATTGGACGGCGTGGTCAAAACGTTCGGCTTGCAGCTCGGTTAACCGGCTGGGATATTGATATCTTGACACCCGAAGAATATCAAAAAGGTCTTGAAATTCTATGGGATGCTCTCAAGCCAATTGATGGTGTTACGGAAGAGATGCTAGACCGCATGGCAGCACTTGGCATTATTAGTATTTTTGATGTCGAAGAGATTGGAAGAAACGTTTTAGAAGAAGATTTGGAATTTACCAAACAAGTTGCAGACCGCTGCATTGATGTTGCAGTTGTGCGATCGAAAGAAGTTACAATTGAGCAAGAAGAAGCAAAACTAGCTGAAGAAGCACTGCGAGTCGAAGAAGAAGCAGCAGCAGCAGCAGTACTTGACGCACAAATTGATGATGAAAGTGCAGCAGTTGCAGATTCAATTCTTGACATTCCAACAGAAGACACAGAAGAATCTATAAATTCAGAAACAGAAGAAACAGAAAAAACGGACGTTGGCGCGTAAAAACCAACACGGAGATCACACAAGTGGCAAAAAAGACAGCTACAAATCGAGTACACAATATTGCAAAGAAACTTGGCGTTAATTCCAAGGACATTGTTGCAAAGTGTATCAGTGAAGGCATCCCTAATATTGAGAATCACCAATCGACAGTCTCCGCTGGCTTAGAGGCGACAATCATGGAATGGTTTAGTGAGGCAGGCGAGAAATCTTCTGCTGTTGAAACTGCTGAAAAGGTAGATATCACCAAAGTCAAAGCGAAAGCGAAAAAGAAAACCAAGAAAAAAACAGCGAAGAAATCGAAGGCGAAAACTAAAGCAGCCGACGCAGCGCCAACGAAAAAAGAAGACGATAAAGTTCTTCCACTAGGCAGGCGTATGGATTCACCAGCGAAAGCAAAGATGGCTGGCCCAAGAGTTATCCGCATCGAAGAACCAGAGCCAGAGCAAAAGCCACGCCAACCGAAAAAACCAAGAACTGGTCCGAGTCCCCAAGGAGGTTCTGGTGTTCGCGCGCCTCAGCAAATGCCTCCACAGCAAGATTCAGAACGCGGATCAAGGCGAAACAAACGACGAGACTCAAGTCACGGTCAACAGGCTGAACGCGGTTCTCGAAATCCGCAACAATCGCAAGATCGAAGCGAGTCAAATTGGCGAAAGCAAGATCTTCTTGAACGTGAGAATAGATTGCGTCGGAGTGGCGGGTTCTTCCGTCAAGCACGAAGAGATAGCCAAAAACGTGGTGGTAAAACTGTCATTCGCGCGAAGACTTTAAAACAAACGGGCGGAAAGATTGTTATTTCTGAGCCTATTTCCATCAAAGAACTTTCATTTGAAACCGGTATTAAAGCGAATGAAATTCTTAAAAAACTTGTTCTTGCAGGAATCATGTCAACTGTAAACGACTACATCGAAACTGAGCAAGCAGTCGAAATGATGATGGAATGGGGAATAGAACTTGAAGTTATAGAAACACAAAGTGCAGAATCCAAAATTGCTGAATCCTTTACAACTAGAGATATTTTGGATGAGCAGCCCCGTTCGCCTGTCGTTACTATTCTTGGTCATGTAGATCATGGCAAGACATCGTTACTTGACAAAATTCGAAGAGCGAACGTTGCTGATGGCGAAGCAGGCGGCATTACGCAAGCAACAAGTGCATTCAGTGTGCCAGTTACAGCAGGCGAGACGGAGCGCCTCGTTACGTTTATTGACACGCCCGGTCACGAGGCATTTACCGAAATGCGTGCTAGGGGCGCAAAGGTTACAGACATTGTTGTACTCGTCGTTGCAGCCGACGACGGTGTTATGCCACAAACGGTGGAATCCATTAACCACGCAAAAATCGCTGGTGTTCCAATTGTTGTAGCGCTCAATAAAATAGACAAACAGCAAGCAACGGATGAAAATATTCAACGTATTCTTGGTCAACTCGCAGAGCACGAATTGAATTCTGTCGACTGGGGAGGCACAACCGAAGTCATTCGAACAAGTGCAATTGAAGATATAGGCATCCAAGATCTTCTTGAAATTCTAGATTATCAAGCGGAACTTCTAGAATTGAAAGCCGACTTTGGTGGCTCTGCAGAAGGGTCTGTAATCGAAGCGCATGTCGCCGAGGGTCGTGGACCAGTTGCAAATATACTTGTACAACAAGGCAAATTGAAGAAAGGCGATTTTGTTGTTGCCGGTCAAGGCTACGGGAGGATTCGCGCTTTGATAAACGAACATGGCGAACAAGTAGATGAGGCCGGACCTTCAACACCGCTCGCAGTCCTTGGCCTAAGCGAAGTTCCAGAGGCAGGCGATAAATTGTACGTTGTTCAATCCTTGAAAGCCGCCGAATCAGCAGCCAAGGAACGCACGCAACAGGCAAGGGAAGCAAGTCTTTCTCGAGAGAAAGTAACGTTAGACAATATTTTTGATCAGATGAAAAGCGCGGATATTCGCGAACTTCCAGTAATTGTTAAGGGTGATGTTCAAGGCTCAATCGAAACTCTTCGATCGACAATCGGGAAGATAGGCAATGACGAAGCTGCGATTGTGATTAAACACTCTGCAGTTGGTGGCATTAACGAATCGGATGTAAATCTAGCTGAAGCTTGCGGTGGAATTATTGTTGGCTTTAATGTCACAAGTTCCTCAAAAGCTCGGAGATCAGCTGAGCAAAAGGGTGTTGAAATACGTTATTACGAAGTCATTTATAATCTTATCGATGACCTTAAAGACGCACTCGAAGGTTTGCTTGACCCAGAGATAAAACTTGAAGTCCTCGGGCACGCTGAAGTTCGTGATGTATTTTCGATTTCTAAGATTGGCATGATCGCGGGCTGCTACGTTACTGATGGCACAATTGAACGTCACCAACAAATTCGAGTTACTCGTGATGGAATTGTTGTAGAGTCCGACAGAAAACTTGATCAGTTGAAGCGATTCAAAGATGATGCAAAAGAAGTGAAATCTGGCCAAGAGTGTGGTATGAATATTGAGGGCTACAGTGATATAAAAGTTGGAGATGTCATCGAATTTTACAAAACCCTTGAGGTAAAGCGTTCGCTTTAACCTTTTTTCATGACGCAACGAACAGAACAAGTCGCCTCAACGTTGAAACGTGCCGTACAAGAAGTTCTCGCTCGTGGTATTTCAGATCCACGCATACATGGACTTATTACCGTGACGCGCGTTGATGTTTCAGCAGACCTTGCAAATGCGACATTGTATTGCACCGTGATACCCAACAAACATGAGGAGTTATCATTGCATGGACTTCAATCAGCTTCAAGATGGATCCGAAGACAAGTAGCAGACAAAGTCAGGTTTCGCAGAATGCCACAGTTTAGATTTAGAATTGATGAAAAACTTCTTAAACAACAAGAAGTACTTGCAAGTATTGCAGAAGCAAATCGTGAAGATGAGCGAAGAGAAGAGCAAAAAAAGAAGAAGGAAAATTAAGTGAAAAACGCAACTGAATTTGCAAAGAAATTTAAAACGTTTCGCAAGAAACTCCCAAAAACAGAAGTCGTACAAAATAAATTTGGTGCGATAGGCGAAGTAATTTACTCACACCTGCTTTGGAATGCGACTGCAAAACAAGCCGATGCAGCTTTCAAGAAAATGGTTGATGCGTCGGTCGATTTAAATGACCTCCGTATGAACCACGTATTTGAGATGGTCGAATTAATGGGAGTTAACTATCCCCAAGCTGAAGCAAGGGCAAAGAGACTAAAATCAGTACTCAATTCGATATACGGCCGTGAACATAATGTATGTGTGGATAGTCTAGAAGGCGCTGGAAAGCGTGACATCCGAGAGTATTTTGAAACTTTAAATGGCATTACGACTTTTGTCTGCAATCGAGTCATTGCGATGAGTTATGAAGTTGCAGCAATTCCCGTAGATGATCGAACGAATAACGCATTGATCGCAAGTGGCGTTGTGCATGAAGATTCAACAGTTACGGACACATCGGCTTGGTTAGCAAGGCAGGTTAAGGCAACAGAAGTTTGCGAAGTTCACGTCTCCCTTCACTCTTGGGTTGAAACGCAACCCGTGCAGGTTGTTACTAAGCCCAAGGCAAAGAAGTCGGCAGCAAAGAAAACCCCAAAGAAAGCAGTTGCTAAGAAAAAAGTCAACAAAAAGAAAGTTGCAAAAAAAACAAATGCTAAAAAACCAACGAAGAAAACAGCAAAGAAAAAAGTGGGTAAAAAGAAAGTAGCGAAGAAATCAACCGTTAAAAAAGTAGCGAAGAAAGCAGCAAAGAAAAAAGCTGCTAAAAAGAAACCCGCGAAAAAGAAAAAATGATTCGAACTCTAGTTTTCGTAGTATTACTTATTTGCATGCCGCAAAATGTGTGCAATGCACAAACAACACTACGCGACTATATGGAATTATTCTCAGGTGAAAAACCAGCACAAATCAATTCACCTTCGGTACATGCTGCAGCGCAAGAATATATAGTTGGAAGGCAGTTCGAAGTTGCCAACGAGTATGGTTTTGCGATAGCACATTATAAAAAAGCGATACAGCTTGACAATAACGCCTACGCACCTTGGGTTGGGATTGCTCGGTCACTCGCAGCAATGGGGCGTACTAAACCTGCGATTGCAGTTTGGAGAGAAGTCCTTGTAAGGAACCAACAGCACGGAGACGCGCTGTTGGTTGTTGGATTAGACGACGCAAGGGTAGGCGATTTGGAGCAAGCAAAAAAATGGTTGGCAAGGAGAAGACTTCAAGAAGAAGACGAATATGTAGAAGCCCTTCTGCGAGATTCGGCGTTGTTAGCACTACTGAAAAAATTGAACAACTACGAAGCAGCGCAACTACTCCAAGACAAGTTTCAGAACATATTTGATCTCGCTGTAACCAGTTTGATCCACCAAAGGAATCGTGAAAATTGGCTAGGTGTGTTGCAACAACTTGTGGATGTTGGTGCAGCTGATATTGCAGCACAACTCACAACTGCGGCATCGCCGCATGTGCAGAATAAAAATCTATGCGTGTTGCTGACCGCGCTCCCTCTTCTTGAAGTAGTTGCATCTGGAGATGGTTCGTTGACTGAAAAGGTATATACCGAAATATCGCGTAGTCAGCAAATACCACTCGCTCCTCGATGGTTTGAGCCGGTTTCTCTTGCAGAAGCACTTTCAATTGCTGCACAAACCATGTCGGTGCTCGGTGCTGTAAATGCACCAATTGCCCTATATGAAAAGTCGATTGCAATTGATCCAACGAACGCAATGGCTACAAACAACATGGCTTGGATGAAATTGAAACGGGACGGAGCAACAGATGAAGTTATTCAATTGTGCAATCGCGCTTATGAACTTGACCCAGATGCTCCATATATTAAGGACACGCTGGGATGGCTCTATGTTGTGAAGGGTGAACCAACAAAAGCGATTCCACTTTTCGTCGAGGCGTTGAAATCCAATGAGCATGCAAGTCCTGATATGTACAACCACTTGGGAGATGCGTATTGGCAAGCAGAAGAATTTGAGAGTGCAGTTCGTGCTTGGAAAACTGCAGCAACGATACTTCATGCTCCAGAAACAAAGCAAGCGTATGTCGATGGTTTTAAGTCAATGGCATATACTGTTTGGGGAATTTCTGTGGCAACACCAGAGGCACTGTATGATTTAGAATTAGGCGAGGTGACTCGAAACGTAATGCAAAAAATAAAAGCCTTTGAGAATGGGAATTATCCCAAAGTAGGCGAGTTCATTCAATTAAACGGAGTAAACTGACATGGCCGGTCATAGTAAATGGGCGAATATTAAGCACCGCAAAGCAAGGCAAGACGCTGTCAAAGGTAAGGCGTGGTCTAAATGCAGCAGAGCAATTATGGTTGCAGTAAAAAACGGGGGTCCAGATCCAGATGTGAACTTGACTCTTCGATATGCAATCGTTGACGCCAAAGCAGTCAATATGGCAAAAGACACCATCGAAAAAGCGATTAAGAAAGCAAGCGGTGATGGTGACGAAGATATTCGATACGAGGAAATTCGATACGAAGGGTATGGGCCAAACGGCATCGCCATCATTGTTGATGTCCTGACTGATAATGTAAAACGGACAGCACCCGAGATGAGAAAACTCTTCGAAAAAGGGAACGGCAATCTTGCAAAGCCAGGCTCTGTAGCATTCGGCTTTACGAATACAGGCGTCATTCTGATTGAAGAGAGTGAAACAACAGAGGAGCAACTCATGGAGGTTGCGCTAGATGCAGGTGCTAGTGACATTTCACCGAGCGGGGGTGGATGGGAAGTTACATGTGAGCCACAAGATTTTCTAACGCTCCGACAAGCTCTCGAAGCAGCAGAAATTACCATGATGTCTGCTGAAGTAACAATGCTTCCGGCAAATCTCGTTTCTTGCGATACTAGCACTGGCGAAAAAATGCTTAGATTTATAGACTCGCTCGAAGAGCATGAAGATGTTCAAAACGTATACACAAATGCAGATATCCCAGAAGAAGCGATGGAATCCGAGTGAAGTGCTTTGCGATTTTAATCTGCTGTTTGTTACTAGCGGGTTGCACAACGCCACAGCATGCTTGGCCAAATCAAAATCGCGATGTTGTTTGGACTGCCATGGTTGCAGCTGCCAAAGCGCCCGAATACAACGCGATTGACCCGAAGAAGCGATGGATTGTTTTGGCCAATACTGTTGAAGTGCGTTCCGAAACGGGGATAATTTTGATCCGGCGAAAACTTGCTCGCTCCATAAAACTACCACGTCAGGTTGAACAAACCGATGAGCGCGATTGGTTTTTCACTATTCAACTGCTGCCGGGGCAACTGCCAAAAGCAACATTTGACACGGTCGGGCAAACCCTAGTCCCAGCTAGAGTACAAGATGAGGCGCAGCGCTACTTTGAGCAAGTCGACGAACTGGTACAAAACGAGGCGGAATAAACGGCCCGCGGGAGTGCTAATTGTTCATGTACATTTACCCAGCTTCAGCACGCGGGTGCGCTTGATCGTACGATTCTCGCATGCGCTTTGTAGTTAGGTGCGTATAAATTTGCGTAGTAGATAGCGACTGGTGCCCAAGAAGTTCCTGCACGCTTCGAAGATCTGCACCATTATCAAGCAAGTGTGTCGCAAAACTGTGACGCAGCGTATGTGGACTAATCGACGGATCGAGTCCAACTTGGTCAAGG
>JACNLR010000181.1 GCA_014381385.1 Planctomycetota bacterium
TTGCAGAATGTAAACATGTTCTGGACGCAATTCACCATGATGGTGTTTGCGTAACAGCGGGTGGGTCACAACTTACAGACAGCAAGGGGAATCCAATCGCTCGTGATGTTGTTGACGAAAGCGTTGTACAAGAAGTAACGGAACAAGTGCTTGCAGGCGGGCACCGCGTTTTGTTATTGAAAGATGCGTCAGTTTGCGATACACAATATGTACTTGTTGGTGATGCAACGCTCAATGACGCTTCTGCATGGTGGTTTGAAACCCTTGGCGTTTCGACACTTGAAGTTAATTCGCTCGAAGATGATCCTTGGCTCGGTGAAACCTTGCGCGTTGGGGCTGTGGCATGTGAAAATGAATTGCTCCCAATTGCAAAAGAACTTGGAGCATCACTCCAAGGACGTGCAAAGTTACAGCATTGGTCCGCTGTAACGAGTTCGCAAGCAACAGGCTCGACAACACACTTACTTGAAGTATTTGGGAATGAAGTAAATAAATGGAAAATGGTAGAACACCATCTAGGCGATTCACTTGTTCGAGATCGCATCGTTGCAGTTGGAGATGGTTTGAATGATGTTGAAGTGCTCAGGGAAGTAGGGCTTTCAATTGTTATGGAAAATGCAACAGAAGAAGTACAACAACACGCAGATGTGTTAACAAGTCACCACGATGCGCATGGGTTTGCGCATGCAATGCATCGTTGGATTATCCAGAAAGATAAACAGTGAGCGTGCGCAATGTTCCATCCAATGAAGCGTGGCCGATTCCATCGATTTTAGATGGGCTTTGTAAAACGCACGATTCATGGCTCCTGTTTGCACCCGAGTGCGAACCCTTTTGGTCGGAACTCTCGACGTTTGCACCGTTACATCAGCTACGAAGAGTACCAACAGCAAAAAGAGGGGTAACGCTCGCAATTGAAGCTGCGATTCCTTCTGTTGTATTTGTACCCAACCGCCAGTTGGATGCTGTTTTACAGTTTGCGCAACATGTATCCCTTGAAGTTCCCTTGCTTTTAGTTGTTGAAGACCACCCAACTCTTGCAGGGCAGTTGTTGCCACGAAAGGGTGCAAAACAAGCAGGACTTTGTGTTATTGAACCTTGCGATTCAACGGAAGTTACATTTTGTGCGAGCGCGGCAGCTACTTTTTCTACCTCTCTTTGCGAGCCTGTAGTCTTGCTTATGCACACGAGATTGCTCGCAAGTTCTGCCTCCAAGCAATCCGTAATCGAACCAGCACAAGCGCCTCGCCCACATTCTAGCGAAGCAGCTACGCCCATCACCCTTTGCAGGAGGCTTGAACTCAATCGTCAACGAACACTTCCAAGTCCCGGAGAGCAAGTCGAAGTTGGCTTCGTTACAGTTGGCGGCTCTGATTTGTCGTTGAAATATCTCATTAGCGAATTGCAATTATTAGGTCGAGTTCCGATGCTCAACATCCGTCTTGTGCACCCGATAGATCAAGTACCTGTTGAACGTTTACTTTCTCGGTGCCGCCATGTAGTCGTCCTTGAACCACGTCCTGGAGAAGTAGAGCAGGAAATTATTCGCGTTGCACAATCTATGCGCCGAGATGGTCAAGAAGTTGCTTCGATTTGGGGAAAGGAGTTGCCTCCGATAGACCCAGAGCAAACGCCTGTGACGGTACCTGTCAATGCAATTCACCCATCCATTGTTGCAAGATTAACACAACACTTACTCCATGATGCTTGCCCTACAGCCAACGTGAGTGAGCAACTCTCGCCAGAGTTTTCTACTTTAGACATCGAGTCACTGGCACGAATTCCATTTGGCACGAATGGTGCGCTAGATTTATTGAAGAAAATGGCTAGCCGAGTTCTTTGCAGCGTCGAATCGGATTACGCAGTTTCAATTGATGGTCAATGCATGCAAGAAGGCGATGGTAAGCGTGTGTTTGTTGAAACATGGGGCGAAGGCAGGTTTTTGTCAGACGGAATAAATGTAATTCGCGATGCAGTGTTACGAGAAGAAACGCGGATTATCCTTGTATGGAGGAATTATGAAATTGGAAGCGCATTATTGACTTTAGTCGAAGCGGTTTTGCCTTCAAAGAACGACGATGGCAAGCGGGTCGTTGAAGTATCCATTGACCAAGGGGAAGAAGTAGATATTGCCATCGAAGCAGCGAGTAACCGCAACGGCGTGACAGTGATAATCGTGCGCGATGGCGAAGATCCTCACTTTGATTTGTCGCGACTTTCTACCGTATCAAAACAAATAGACGCACTTGGTTTTCGTCCGCAGCATGCAATCGTCATCCCCATCGATCAAATGACTCCTGTTCGCTTGATTCCGATTGACCCTTGGAAATCTCAAAACACATCATCTGCGATGTTGCTTGAAACGTCTGTTTCTGCAAAGTGGGTGAAGCCGGAATATCGAAGATGGAGAATTTCACTTCGCCCAATTTTAGAACGAGCCGAAGTCACGAGAAATAAACCGCCTGTACGAGTTGTAGCGGAGAGCGCTAGTGGGTTGACTCCGCCAAAAGTAATACATGGTGCATCGACTTCGTGGCGTATTCATATAGCAGGATCAAGGGGTGACCAGCCTGGCGTAGTCAGTGAGATTTTGATTCAAGCGGGGATGCAAATGGGGTATGAGTTACGTGTGCAGTGCAATAACCGATTTGTAGGTCCCGGACGTAGAGCATGGTCGCAATTACTTTTTACTAGGAAGCAATCGATAAATGCTTATTCGCCACTCATCGGTTCAATACCTTGGGGAGAAGCGGATGTTGTGCTTGGCTGGGATAAAGATGAAGCGCTCCGAGCGCTTGATCAAAAGGGGAATCTGCGTGTCGGTTCGCAAAATAAAACGTACGCGATTGTGAATGCCGATCCTTTTGAACATCAAACCTCTTTTAGGGATGCTCGCGATTTTGATGTACTTCTTGACAAGCAAGCAATTGCGCAGTCATGTAAACCAGACGGGTTAATTCTTCGTGGCTTTGCTTCCCTAGCGCGTTATCGATTTCATAACGAACGATTAGGCGATCTTGTGCAACTTGGTATGGCATTTCAACTCGGGTACATTCCTATAACAGTTGATGCAATACAAGTTGCTGTAGCAACAGCAGAAAAAAATGGATTCGCACGGAGCGTCGAAGCATTCGATTTTGGTAGAAGAATTGCAAACGACTCAGACAGTATCTGGAAACCAATTAAGGAAGAGTCGCAAATTGACCTTAAACGCCTTGAAAAGAGATGTGTCCGCGACTTGCATAAGCAGGGAAGACGTGGAATAGCACAAGCAAAAGTGGTGGAGCGGTTATTGCGCCAGTGCAGGCAATCTTTGTCAGGATTGTTTGAAACTGCTTCGGGCAGGCAGTCTATGACAGATTTATTCAATGGAATACGAAGATGTGTATTGTGGGGTGGTGAAGAAACTGCGATTCGGTTTGTGAATTTGATTTGTAAATTGTATGCAGTTGATACTCCTGAAAATGGAAGACTGTTAACAAGGTGTGCAATTCTTCCCCTCGCTGAATCTATTTTAATCCGCGAACCATTTTATCTTGCACGGTTAGCAAGAAGCCCTGAAGTGCAAAGAAGAATTCGCAAGAGATTGAATGTACGACATTCAAGAGGTGATATTTTAAAGAGAAGATTTTTATCAAGATTTCGTTTGAGGCTTTGGAATTGGTCCTTGCAAATCGACATGCGCACAAGTGACTGGTCTTCCTTCTTAGTTTCAGCAATCAGCGTTATTGTTCCCAAAGGGTGGCGCGGACACCGCAAAGATAGAGCTGTAAGAGAAGCCACTATTCATGCAGTGAATATGGCAGCAACCTCTGGACAAGATTACGATGCGTGGGTCTCTAGGTTTGAAGAATTGAATGAGTTAGCTCTTGCGGGAACATTTCACTCGACATCGCTCGTTGAAATTCAACGAATCATCCAGTCGTGATTTGGACATGTTCTCTTTTGAGCTGTCCGCAAGCAGCAGAAATGTCACGTCCGCGGCTTGCTCGAATGTGTGTATTAACGCCAGCTTTAGTGAGGGTTTCTTGAAATCTGCGAACCTGTTCTGTTTTTGGTCTTACATATTCAAGTTCTGGAACTTCGTTATAACGAATGAGGTTTACGTTGCAACGAAGTGTTTTGCAAAGACCAACTAGTTCCTTTGCTTGCGAGGTCTTGTCATTTATCCCCCCAAGGAGAAGGTACTCAAGCGTAATTTCTCTGCCGGTAGCGGTAAAATAATTGTTGCATGCTTTGAGGATATCTTCAATCGGCGCGAACTTTGCCCAAGGGATTAACTCCTTCCTAAGAGAATCATTTGGCGCATGTAAACTTAATGCAAGGGTAACGGGAATGTCAAACGTTGCAAATTTGTCGATTGCAGCAGGAAGCCCAACAGTAGAGACTGTAATTTTTCGCGCACCGATGCCCATGCCCCATGGTGCATTCAGAATTCGTATTGCCCGAGTAACCTCACTGTAATTCGCGAAGGGTTCGCCCATCCCCATAAAGACTATGTTCGTAATATCTCTGCCGCCAAGAGCAATAACTTGCTCGATGATTTGGCCCACTTGCAAATTTCCCTCAAGACCGCCGATACCCGAAGCGCAAAAAGTACACCCAACAGGGCAGCCTACTTGGCTTGAAACGCAAGCAGTTCGCCTTCCTTTGGCTGGGATCATGACGGTTTCGGTCTGTTTTGAGCCATCGTCCCAAGCTAGCAATTTTTTTATTGTGCCATCGGAGGCTTTCTGCGTTTTGATGCTCTTTGATCTTCTGAAAAACAAACGCTCCGCTAAGAGTTGCCGTTTTTCTTTCGATATATTTGTCATCGCATCGACCGAGTCGACTTGTTTGTTGTAAATCCAATCAAGTACTTGCTTTTGTGCAAAAGACGGTAATCCAACTTCAGCAACGAGAGCTTCGATATCTCGTGGGAATAATTCTAGTGCATGTTCTTTTTTTACACTCACCCTTTTACCCCTTCGATTGTTATCGAGCGAGAAGTTAAAAACGAATTTAATGAAGCGGGCATTGAGAACGTCATTCCTTCGTCGAATGCGGTGTCGCCCGCAAGTTCTCCATTGTAGTTTTCTTTTAGATGATCGATAAGTTGAAGCACGAGATGTTCGGGAGCACTTGCTCCAGCAGTTATCAAAACTGTTTTTGCATCTTTGAGCCAAAGAGGATTTAGTTTTGATACGTCGTCTAGTAAATATGCTTTTGTTCCAACTGATTCAGCAATTTCAGTAAGACGCAGTGAGTTTGAACTGTTTTGGGAGCCAACCACAAGTACAAGGTCAGCGCTGGGCGCGTCATCTTTTACGACCCTTTGACGATTTGTAGTCGCGTAGCAAATATCGTCAGTGGGAGGAGCGTGAATTTCTGGGAAAGCTTTTTGCAGTGCAGAAATAATGGATTCAGCGTCGTTGATACTCAACGTGGTTTGGGTTAAATAGACAAGTTTGTTCACGTCAGAAATCCGCAAGTTTGGAATGTCTTCTACGGTTTCGACAATTTGAATAGAATCTGGTGCTTCGCCCTGCGTGCCGACTACTTCTTGGTGATTCTTGTGACCAATCAATAGAATCTGCCATCCACGTCT
>JACNLR010000032.1 GCA_014381385.1 Planctomycetota bacterium
TGGTGCTTAGTGATGCAGATGATCTTGACCTTCTTTATGCTCGTTTGATGTACGACCCAGACCTACGGGCGATGCCATGGAATGCAACCCACCTTTGGTTCTTGCGTGGTGTAGACGAGTCTATTGTGCAACATTCAGGTATTCCTGAAGAAAACGTGCATACCGACATGACTGAGAATCCTATAGATTGTTGTCTACTTACTTGCAACGACATTGACGGCATACCATCGGAACTACGACAATCATGTAAAGCGTTCCTCATTCTTGCTGACACTTCAGATTCCGTTGATTGGCCCCATGCAGGCGTTGCGTACTGGTTCTGCTAAGAAAGTAGTAGGCGACCGGTCAATTTATTTTTGGAGAAAATCATTGAGGATTTCTGCAGCGGCGAGGGCGTCTCGTATTTTCCTCTTTTGTTTGTGGGTTTTACCTGAACCAGAGAGTATCTCTTGCGCAGCCGAACTCGTAAGCCGTTCATCTTGAAAGTGGAGTTGCTTTGCTGTTGCAGTTTGCAACTTTTCGGCGAACGATTTTGTGATTGCAACCCGTTGCCCAAGGGAACCGTCCATATTCAATGGCAGACCTATCACAATTGCATCTACGCCTTGCTCTTCAATAGCATCGACGATAGCCCCGACAAGTAGATCGCCTATTGGAATTTCCAATACCGTAACAGGCTGCGCCATTCTTAATTCATCGTCGCCAACGGCTAATCCCGTTCGTTTGTCACCAAGGTCTACCGCTAAGTATCTCATTGTAATTCTGGGTCAACAAGGCTATGCATTTCCTTTACACGCTGCGCTTCAGATGCTGGAAACACAAGAGTAGCATCATCGGTGTGTACGATGACTAAATCCTCACAACCTATAGTCGTAATTGCATGCGTCTTATCGCTTGAAACACAAAGCATGTTCTTGGATTCGAGATGCAAGGATTTTGTGTCACTTCGATTGCCATTTGCATCAGCATCTAGGGTGTCGCCGTAGCTTGGCCAAGAACCCACATCAAGCCACTCTACGTTCATAGGAACTGTGCAAACGGAAATCTCGTTGTCAGTTGAGGCGGGTTCCATCATCCCGTAGTCCACGCTTATCTTAGGAAGCGCCGGATACTCCTTGTCAAGTACTCGTTGTTGCGTATCTGTACCCCACGCATCAGCGATTTGTAGGATGCCAGCGTACGAGGCTGGTTGTAACCGTTCAAGAGCTGAAAGGAAAGAACCCGCATGGAAAATAAACATGCCACTATTCCAAGCAAAGTTACCAGAAGAGATATATTCCTCGGCACTTTTCTTGTCGGGTTTTTCAACAAATCGTTTGCACGCACGCACTCCACCGCAAATAGGTTCACCAAGTTCAACGTAGCCATACCCTGTTGCAGGATAGGTCGGCGTAATGCCAAAAGTGACAAAGCGAGATTGGTCTTGTTCTACTACATCAAACCCAATATTTAGACATCGAGCAAACTCTTCTTGGGGTCGAATGATGTGGTCTGCAGTGAGTACGGCAAAGATTGCGTCCGGATCTTGTTTTTGCAATACTGCTGCAGTAAACGCCACAGCGTTGAGCGTGTCGCGAGGTTCGGGTTCGCCAAGTAATTGCGAAGTTGGCAAACCCAGTTTTTTGCATATTATTTCTTCGTGTTTTTGGCTTGTGCAAATCCAACGATGATTTTCTGATACGACACCTTCAAGTCGTTTCGATGCAATTTCAAGTAGGGACTTTCCTTCAAATAAACCAATCAGTTGCTTTGGCGTTATGCCGCGGCTCATTGGCCATAAGCGAGTGCCGCTGCCACCAGCCATAATCATTGCGTGTCTCATCTATTCCCTTTTATTTGAAATGAAGATTGCACAAGTTGATCCGCGGTTTTGATTTCAGGATTAGCGTCAAAAGCAAGCTTGACGAGTTGTTTTGCATCGCGCTTAGTCTCGCCAAGTTGCACAAGCATGGTGATTGCGTCATCACTAAACGCAGGCATCGACACTTCGATTGTAGAAGCAATTTCCCCGATAAAGATGTCTACCTTGCCATGCAACTCAGCAATAATCGTTTCAGCAGATCGCGTTCCAATTTCTGGCATTTCAGTCAACGCTGTTGCGTCGCGGTTAGCAATAGCCGTCGCAGTCTCAGCAAAAGGGCGAACGAGGGCACGGAGCGCCTTGCGGTTGCCGATGCCTTTGACAGTTGTAAACAATTCAAAAAATGCGCGGTCGCGTTCGGATGAAAAGCCAATCAGCCGAGGCAAAAAAGAACTCCCCTGAGATTGCCCTTCAAAATAATGCAACGTATAGAACTCAATTGGCTGCCCAATTTTTGATAGAAGTTCAGCAACATTTGCTGCAGGTACAAAGAGCTCATACGTGATTGCTTCGACGAGTAGCAACGCCGAGCGTTCAGTAAGTTCAACGAGTTCACCGCGTATTCGTGTAATCACGATTTCATTCTACCAACGGCCAGCCAGTTGCTTGGGCAAGGCGGTCGCGTAGATCCTTGGTAATTTCATTTTTTGTTGCCTCTTTGGGGAAACGTATGAGTTCGATAAACCGCACCCTCGAATACGAACGCTCAAATAATGCACGCTCCATTTCATCATCCATGGGTGTATCGTCCACCGTTACGAGTAAAACCGGTGCCATTGAATGTGCAATCATTGCTCCAATACCTTCTGCGAAGGGATGGATTGCCTTTCTTGGTTGTTTTATGCCACCCTCAGGAAAAATCCCGATGACGCCATTTTCTTTAAGGTGTCGCAGGGCGACTCGGAGTCCTGCCGAATCCTTCCCATCCCGAGTGACTGGAATTATCTGCCCGTGCTCCCATACAAAATCCAGTGAAGGAACCATGTATTCTTTTGCCATAAGCCATCGAATTTTAAAATGGCATTGCGATTGCACCAAAAGGGGGTCAACAGGACTTTGGTGTTTGCAGACAACGATGAGTTTTCCGGGAAAAACACCCGCTGGAATGCAATCAGTACCAAACGCTTGAACATGGTGGATAATTTGCACATAGCACTTATTGAAAAGCCACAAAAATGCAGAGGGACCATCTCCCATCGCAAATCGGGCGAGCATCGGAGCAAGAATACGCTGCACAAAGGTGATTCCTAGGCATGTAACTGAGATGGCGATAGCAAAGATTAACATTTCGTTCTCTGTATGCTAGCCGAGAGAGCCAATCATCGGTATCCTGCCACAAGTTTGCACGTGCAGACATTACCAATATGCCTCGAAGAGATGATATTCATTCGATTCTGATCCTCGGCTCTGGACCTATTGTCATTGGCCAAGGGTGTGAATTTGATTATTCTGGAACCCAAGCCTGCAAAGCCCTCCAAGAAGAGGGCTTTCGTGTTGTGTTGGTGAACTCAAACCCAGCGACAATCATGACCGACCCCGAATTCTCGGACCGAACCTATATCGAGCCGATTACTCCGGAAGCGGTCGAGCGGGTTTTGCAAAAAGAAAGGGAATTAGGGCACCCCATCGATGCACTCCTTCCCACAATTGGTGGGCAGACTGCGTTGAACTGCGCATGCGAACTCGACGAGCTTGGGACGCTAGAGAAGTATGGCGTTGAGATGATTGGAGCAACGCGGGAAATCATTTTTCGTGCTGAAGATCGTGAAGAGTTTCGGCAAGTTGTAAAAAATGTTGGACTAGAACAGGCGGAAAGCGCGACTGTTTCGACGATGGAAGAAGCGAACGCGTTTCTCGAAAAAATTGGCTTGCCCGCAATTATTCGTCCTGCGTTTACTTTAGGTGGGACTGGGGGTGGCATCGCCTATAACCGAGATGAGTTTGAATCAATTGTTCGTCGCGGTTTAGAAGCGTCTAGAATAACTCAGGTTCTAATCGACGAGTCTATGCTTGGTTGGAAAGAATATGAACTTGAAGTTGTAAGGGATAAAAACGACAACTGTGTTGTAGTTTGTGGCATCGAGAATATTGACGCCATGGGCGTGCATACTGGTGACTCCATAACTGTTGCACCAATTATGACATTAACAGATAAAGAGTATCAGCGAATGCGCGATGGCGCCCTTGCAATAATGCGAGAGGTGGGTGTTGACACAGGTGGTTCAAATGTGCAGTTTGCAGTGAACCCCGAAGATGGCAGGCTCATCGTAATTGAAATGAATCCTCGTGTTTCTCGAAGTTCAGCGCTCGCTTCCAAAGCAACAGGGTTCCCGATTGCGCGTATCGCAGCAAAACTTGCGGTTGGGTACACGCTTGATGAATTACGAAACGATATAACGCAGACTACGTCTGCATGTTTTGAACCGTCCATAGATTACGTTGTTACAAAAATGCCACGGTGGACTTTTGAGAAGTTTCCAGAAGCGGACGAAACTTTAACGACGCAAATGAAATCTGTTGGCGAAGCGATGTCGATTGGACGTACGTTCAAAGAAAGTTTTCAAAAAGCAATTCGCTCGATGGAAGTGAAGCGTTTTGGCTATGGGCTTGATAAAAATGACGAATGGTTGCGAGCTACCCGTGGTGATGAAGAAGCAGTGTGGCCAATTGATGAAGATACATTGGTGCGGAAACTGTCTGTGCCCAGCCAAGGTCGCGTGTATTACATCCGATATGCAATGAAGCTAGGGTGGTCGCCCGAACGAATCTACGAACTTACAAAAATTGACCCGTGGTTTCTCGATCAATTTTTGCAACTTGTTGAGTTTGAAGAAGAACTGCAAAAGGCATCTTCTCTTGAAGAAATGACCGTTGACTTAATGCACCGCGCAAAAGAACTTGGTTACTCAGACCCTCAACTTGCGTATTTGTACGAGGGTGTTGTGTCAACGGAATCTATTCTAAAAGTACGCAGTTACCGCAAGCAACTCGGCATCGAGCCGGTGTATAAACTCGTTGATACGTGCGCTGCTGAGTTTGAAGCAATCACGCCATATTACTATTCGACGTACGAACGACCTTTGCTTCGACTTGGCGAAGGCGAAGTGTACGATGACGAAATACGCATAACGAACAATCCAAAAATAATAATCCTCGGTGGTGGACCAAACCGAATTGGGCAAGGAATAGAGTTTGACTATTGCTGTTGCCAAGCATCGTTCGCCGCGCGTGAAATGGGATTTGAATCCGTCATGGTAAATTCAAATCCAGAAACAGTGAGTACAGATTTTGATACGAGTGACCTGCTTTTCTTTGATCCATTAACTTTAGAAGACACGCTAAATATTTTGGAACGACTCAATGGCGGTGGTCGTGAGATTATGGATAGGTCAGGTAATGTCGCCGGCGTAATCGTGCAGTTTGGTGGGCAAACCCCCTTGAATTTAGCACATGGGCTAGCAGCCGCAGGCGGGCCAATCATAGGTACGGGACTAGAAACGATTGGCATTGCTGAAGATCGCGACCGGTTTAAAGCGATGCTTGGTGAACTTGCATTACGCCAGCCGGAG
>JACNLR010000196.1 GCA_014381385.1 Planctomycetota bacterium
TACATCTGGCATGGGTTTGTCTGGGGTGTTCTCTTGGACATGTTCAACTGCGAGTTGCGATTCTGTTTTGGAATCTATCAACTTGTCGATGAGTACTTCACCTTCTTCGTCACCGAGTAGGAACGGAGCGGTTTCGCCGACTTCTGCTCCACTCGTTGCTGCTTGTGATGCTCTAGCTCGGTCTACTATATCGATGAAGAAAGCTTCTAGTGACTGCCTTGGCTGTTCGAGTTTTTCGATTGCGATACCTTCTTGCGATTCTAATATGGTTTCGATTTGTTGAATCGTCGTATCGTTTTTAATTCTTGGCACTTTGATTATTGTTCGTTCAGTATCGACAAGGAGTTCTTCTGAGGTACCCTCCGCATGAATTTTGCCACCATAGAGAATTGTCATGCGATCGCAAACATCTTCTACATCAGATAGAAGATGAGAACTTAACAAGATTGTTTTCCCCCGTTTCTTAAACTCAGTGAGTAAATCCTTGACTTGTCGAGTGCCAATTGGATCGAGTCCGCTCGTAGGTTCATCGAGAATCAGAAATTCTGGATCATTGATAAGGGCTTGAGCGAGACCTATTCTGCGCATCATTCCTTTTGAAAATTCGCCTACGTGTCTGTGCGCTACTTGTGAGAGCCCAACCATATCGAGCAATTCCTCTGAGCGCCTCTTACGCGTTTTGCGATCTATGCCATAGAGTCTGCCGTAGTAGTCAAGAGTTTCTAAGGAATTCAAGTATGGATAGAGGTATGACTCTTCTGGCAAAAAGCCGATGAAGCGCTTGACCGCAACATCGTGTGGTTCACGGCCAAAAACAGTAAGCCTACCTTGGGTTCTATTTAGAAGTCCGAGAATTAATTTAATAGTTGTGCTTTTTCCAGAACCGTTGGGACCTAGTAATCCAAAAAGTTCTCCTCGCTCAATTGAAAATGTAATACCGTCAACTGCTTTTGCTTTTGAGCGCATCCAAAAGTCACGAAAAATTTTCGTTAATCCAACTGCTTCAACTATCGAGTCTGATTTTGGTGAGTGTTGCAACATAAATGTATACTAGTTTCTTCCTTGTACTACACCACCCGTGATGGAAAGCTCTCTGGATGGGCCGTCTGTATTCATGTCACGTGCTTTTAGTATCCATGGGTTAATGAGGTCTAAACCTTCGGTTAGTGCTCGATTTTCTTTCTTGTTTAAGAGTTGCCTATGCCTTAACTGCGCGATTTCATCAGAGCCTGAGAGGCTAAGTTTTACAGTGGCAATAAACTCTGGAACGAAAATAGTTTCAATATCAGCTTGCGCAAGTACTCGCGAATACATTTCTAACCACTTGTCTTTAATAACAAGTTCAGGGTGCTCTCTGTACCTTGGGAGTATGCTTTCAAAGCGCTTTGCATCTTGGCCGAGAGTAATTTCGACAATGGAACGATACCCCATAGCGAGCGACAACGTATTTGCAACTTTGCCCGATACATCATCGGATTGCAGGAAACTGTTGATGTTATCTAGACTTTGTTGCATTGCAACTGTGTTATTGCTCTGAGCAGCTCGTTCGTGGGCATCAATCAACGCAACGAACTTTTTATAATGGCTACCGACGGCTTCAATGAGGAGTTCATGGGCTTTTGCAGTTGCTAACTCGACATTGGTTTCAGCATTAATTTTAGCACTGTCAAATGCATCGTAGGATTTTTGTATAAAGAGTGGTGGTTCTGGTTCACTCGAAATTATGACATCGGATAAGCGTATCCCACACTGGAATGTACGTAGTGTTTTTTGAGCTTCTAATCGAATGAGTGACCGCAATTCTTCGAGTGGAGTATCAATCAATTCTTCAAGAGTTATGTTGCCAACCACATGAATAGTAGCTCGTTCTAACGCGAGTTCTATGAACTCATCGCCGTTGGCATCAGGAACAGCCTGCGCGAATTGCAGAGGGTCAATTATCTCCCATTCAGTTTTAACTCCGATATGTGCCAAGTCTCCATCGCTGGTGATGATTGAACCATCACGACCAGGCACTAATCCCTTTCGGGAAGTAGATTTCGTTATGCGTTGCTGTTGATCGAGGCGGGCATCTATTTGCGGTTTGAAAACATTACCTATATTCGCTTCTCTATTTTGTGCATTAAACACTACGTATCCACCTATTGGCGGTGGCCAATTCGTTTGTAAGCCCGGTGATAAGCCTTCGTCGTTAACGATTGCTCCAAAGAATGTTGCGACTCCAGTTTGCGAGTCTTCAACAGTTCGTAATCCAGAAAGTAGGTAAAGCAAAATCAATACAACCATTACCACTTGGAGTGCTCTAAAACTAAGTTGTAACGATGATGCTAATGAACGGTGCGCAGTATCCATTGCATCTTGTAGATTTCCTGCCGATTCAGTTTGATTCTGAAGTTGAAACTTAGCAGATGCAGATCTTCGATTTGTCTGATCGTTCGGTTCGGTCATTTAGAGTCGTTGCCTTTGGCCTGTGGTATTTGCTTATCGTTAGTCTTAGATCCCAAGTTCATCAGGTGCCAAGGTGCAACGTCTGATTCAAGGACCAAGGTTGTGTTTTCTGAAAGGGAAGCTTCAACAGCGTCAAGCCAAGCAAGGAAAATCGCAAGTTCTTCGTCCTGCCCCATCTGTTGTAAGTACTCTGCAGCTTGCGCTTCACCTTCTGCGCGAATGTCCTCCGCACGCTGAGAAGCAAATGCCATAATCTTGTCATGCTTTGCCTTAGCAGCTGCGCGTATTGCTTCCGCTTCTGCCATACCCTTCGCACTTCTCTGTTCAGCAAGAGTGTTTCGCTTTGCTTCCATTCGTTTTAATACTGCTGTGGTCGTTTTGGGTGGAAGAAGAAGTCGGTTGATGCCCACGGTTACGGGAACTATGCCAGTCTCACCCAAGTCCTGCAAGCGAGCGAGAATTGCTGACTCGGCTTCGTCTAGTTTATTATCTTTTCCCGTTAACTCTTCGAATGTAAAACCGCTAATTGAGGAGATTGCGTCTCTGAACTGTGCATCGATTGTACTTTTTGCGATATCGGACGAACCATATGCTCTGTAAAAATCTAATGGGGCAGTGCCTTGCGTATCAACTTTCCAGAGTAAGAATGCCTTAACTACGATTTGTTGCCCATCGGAGGTTTGGAATAAGGACATAGGAGACTGGTGGATTTTCATTCTCGTATCAAGAAGCGTTACAGAATCTGCGAAAAATGGAAGACGAAAATGGAGTCCAGCCTTTGTGACAATACTGTTTTCATCGGTTTGGCCAAATCGACTTCTGATTCCTACTTCATGGAACGTGACGGTATACGTCATACTAAAGAGAAGAAGTATGAGAAGTAAAGCAATTCCTACAAAGATGACTAGTGGGCGTTTCATGATTCTTAATTTCCTTCTTCGTCGAATTCAAGTGCGTCAGCAAAATTCAACAATGGATTAATGCTTTTGAGTTCAAGGTCTAGGTTCAATCGTTCAGGGTCAATGCCAATGACATACTTTCGTATGGCGGGTAAATGTCTTGCCAAAACAGACATGTACATTCGTTGTTTATATAAGTTAGGAGCAGCTTTAAATGCTGCTGCTTGTCCTGAGACGCGACTCGCGTTGGCCCATGTTTGCATCCATGAGGTCCATTTTTCGACTCGTGCATCTCTAATTTTAGCAGCAGCCATTCCATTGCCAGTATTGATAAATTCCGTCGCGATTGTTTCTAGTGAATCCATCTGTGTTTTAGCTTCTTGAATTTGTGTAGTACTGCTTTCCCCATTTCTACGTAGATCATCCCATTCATTCCTTGCTTCGTTGTAGTTCGCAACGGAGGTCACAATGGATTCGACAAGAGCAGGATCGCCCGCAGTGTTTGTCAAGATGCTCTGTGCTTGTCCCGATGCTGCAGTAATCAAAAGTTCTTCGCCTTGGATTGCAACAGAAAGTTCCTCAAAACTATGTGCAGCTGCACCTGAGGGTGCGACGAGAGGCAGATCGAGTGAAACAACTTCTACGCCACTTTGCTGGGCATCAAGCGCGGCTTGGAGTTGTGAAGTAGCTTTTTTCGAAAGGTCACCCCTGCTTGGCCCAATGATGTCGGTTAACTCGGCATTTTGAAAAAGACTTGTGAGGGTATTTTGCGAAAACGCTAGGATTGTCATTTCGCGTTGAGAAAGCCTACTACGGCGATCGACTGTTTCCGAACCAAATTGTATCCAATCAAGCAGCCCATCTTTAGCGATGCGGTATTTAAGAACTGCTCGTACGTCGACAAGTGCCAGTACATCATTGGATACCGATTGCGATGAATCACTCTCCCCATTGACTATAAAGGGTTTGGGTTTGATTACAGCATTTTGGTTGTAATCGTCTGTCCATAAAAGGACTCTGCGTTCCTTCTTCCATTTAAATGTAAGAGGCAACTCTCGAATTCTTGTTACGTCGTAAATGTTAGCTTGCTCAATAGGCCACGGTAATTTAAACATAACACCGGGCGTGTATACATCTGAAACAAGGGCGCCTTGGCGCAATCTTACCGCTTGTTGTGTCGGTTCGACTACGAGCATCGTACTCATTGCAAGCAGTACAACTACACCTAGGACAAGCAGCCAAACCGCTGACCTAAGCATGAGTTGATAGCCCCATGAACTAGTAATATCAAACCCGAATTGGTAATTGATTGCTTCATTGATCGATCGTACGAGTGAGTCTGGGGAAGCAAACATGCTCAACGTTTTTGAGTCAAAAGCAGGTCGAGGGGATTCGCCAAGGTGCCTTGGCCGATACAGGTTCAGTACAAAATTGACAATTATCTCACCAGCTACGGCGAACATGAAAATAGGGATACCCCAGCAAACACCAAGTAAGACTTGGTCGTTATCAAAGAATCGAAAGAGAAGACCAACAGAAAGAGCAAGCAGGACAAGGGTGTTGCCGACCATCCAAGATGAACCGCCGCGCAAGTTTGACCATGCTACTACATCTGCCATGCCCGCAACAAATCTTGAAAAGATGAAACTGACTAAAGCGAAGCCCATCGCAACAGCAAGTGCCCACCCAATATATTGCGATTGCAATACGACGGTTTGTAAGGCATCGTTTTGGTGCTCTGTTGCACTGAGAAAACGAACGATGGCTATACCAATTACTACGAGGGCTGCAGTTACAAAGATACTTAAAGTGGGCATCACCCATTTGTGGAGTAGTAGAAGGCGGTTCGCAGCAGGTCGTATATGTTCACTTCCAGTATCAAACATGGAAGAATCGGTAGCACTTGCGAGTTCGGATTCCTCAAGTTCCTCAATAGTTTTCATTTTCTGTTGGTAAAACAGAACAATGAGTGCAATCCATACAAGACAACCTATAGAGATATAAAGAGAGGCAAAAACAAATGCGCTTGATTCTGCCACA
>JACNLR010000066.1 GCA_014381385.1 Planctomycetota bacterium
TCCATATATCTGTCCCCTTTGTACCGATTGCGGGCGTCTCGCAAAGCATGGCTTGTGGATAAACAAGTCCAAAGTTTTCTTGCTGGGGCGGTAAAGCGAATACATCGACCATTGCATACAGTGACAGTTTTAAATCACCAACAACCATCCCTAAGAAATGCACGCTGTCATCAACTCCAGCAGTTTTTGCGCGCGTTTTTAAAGCATTAATATAGTTTTCATCACCAGTTCCTGCGATAAATAGGCGTGTTTCTGTGCCACGGTCTTTTAAAATTACGACAGCATCAATCAGTGTTTCAATGGATTTCTTTTCGTGGACGCGGCTCAAAAACAATATCGTAGGCTCTTCTACTGCGCCAAACGTAGCTATCGCATCTTTTGAGCTAGGTACTTTTTGGTAAGGCTCAAGGTCCACTATGCATGGGACAACAGCAATTCGTGCATGTTTAATCCACTTCATCGCTTGCTTCTTTTCTTCCTTGGCAGTCGTATGAACGACCGCGGCGTTCTGCAACATTTTTCGCGCAGCAGTAGCAAGATAGATTCTTTTTTTGAATCCCCGTTGTGCCATACTCCAGTCGTCAAGCATGCCATGTGTACTTAATACCCAAGGTGTGTTGGAAGAAGCGCAAGCCTTGGCAATTTGAGGGTTAGATAAATCCCACATTGCGTGTATGTGTACTGCGTCTGCTTCCTGAATTAATTCGGTTGCCAAACTGATTTGCTGTTTGGATAAACGCTTTCCTGCATTTTGAAAGGTGCCAAGGGAATGAACTGTTGGTGTGTTTGGTTCGCACTTTTTCCAAGAATCCGGTACGTCCGTTTCGTCACAGGTGAGCCACGTAACGGCGTGCCCTCGCTTGGCTAGTATGGCACAAATGTCTAGCGCGGCACGTACAGTTCCGCCTTCGGTCAATAAAGTTGTTGGGCAATAATGGAGTAAATTCAAAACGGTTTTTTCAAGCAAGTATGTATGAGGTCAGCGAATCATTGGTTGGTTAACGCAACTCAACTACTTTGAAGTTGCCAAGATCCACAGCGTTCTGTCTGTCTTTAGGTATTCGACCAATTGGCCAAGAATCAGTGAGTTCAATCAACACCCAATCTTTGTTTTTATATCGAATAGACCGTTCGTTTTGTTCGGGTCTCAGTTGCACCGCAGCAAACAAATGTTCTTCCATAACAATAAAGCATACATCTACAAGTCCGATGTTTTGCACGAGTGCGGCAAAGAGCATGCTCTTTGAATCGCAATCACCCCAGCCACAAGCAAGTGTTTCAAGTGGCATCATTGCACCCGCGGTTAGAATTTTTTCGCCGAGGTTGTTGATTTTATAATCAGCGGGAACTCTGTAAGGCATGGATTGAACAAAAGAAGCGAATGCGCCTGTGAGATCTCGTTTTGAGCGATACCCATTTCTGCGAGCGGTACTTCTAATTCTTTTGGCGACTTTAGTTAACGCTTGTTTGTTTTGGTTAGTCACCCAGTTGTAGTCGATCGTAAATTTGTTGCCTTCCTGAAGCATTCTAATACCGTGAGATTGAGCTTTGTTGTGTAATTGTTGTTGTTTTCGAGCTAAATCTTTTTCATCGATGTAAGTAAAAGTTGTCCAAGATTTAGGTACACCAAAGGAATCTGCAGCGCGTTTAACCTCTTCGGGATCAATTTCAATTTTACAAACAAGTTCTTGCATCACAGAACCATGTTTAACGACAGCGGTATCGCCTTCCCAACGGACAACTTCTCGTGAGTTTATATCAGTCCAAATGAACGTCGTATAACTCGACGCAAATAGTGTGCTGTTTAGCACGGATAATGTTAGTCCAAAAATGAAAAGGTTAACTCGTGGCATGGTTGCAAGTGTCGGTAGTAATTTGAATCGCGCGATCAATCTCCTCTTGAGAAACATTTAAGTGTGTTACGAATCGAATTCGCTGCATATCAAGAGCTTCAGCTAAGACTCCGTTATCCCCTAATTTTCGGCATAATGAAGACCCATCTCCAAGCCTTTTGTCAATATCGAAAAATACGAGATTGGTATCCGTCATGTTCGCATCACAAACCACACCATCGATAGAGTTTAACCCTTCGGCGAGTTGTTTCGCATGGGTATGGTCAATCTGCAACCGCTCAAGATGGTTGTCAATCGCATATATTGCAGCGCCAGCGAGAATGCCAGATTGTCGCATCGTTCCACCAAACATTTTTCTGAATCGACGCACCTCATGAATAGTTTCCGTATCGCCTACGACAACGGACCCTGCAGGGCAGCCAAGCCCTTTTGAAAAACAAGCAGAGATAGTGTCAAACGGCGTTGCCCAAGTGGCGGCATCAATGCCTGATGCAACAATTGCGTGCCAAATCCGTGCACCATCGAGGTGTGTTTTGAGACCTAGTTTGTGCGCAGTTTTGCAAACGCTTGTTACTTGTTTAAGTGGCCAAATAGATCCGCCGCCTCGGTTATGTGTATTTTCCAAAGAAACAAGGCGACTCCTTCCAAAGTGAAAGTCTGTTGGGCGGTAAAGCTTTTGGACGTCTTCTGCAGTAAAAAAACCGCGAGCTCCCTTAGCGATTGCAAAACTGCATCCGCTTAATGCTGCTGCACCACCAGCTTCGTACCGTACGATGTGGCTTTCGCCGTGTAGGATAATTTCATCTCCAGGCTGTGTATGCGCTCGAATCGCAGTTTGATTTGCCATGGTTCCAGATGGGACAAAACATGCGTCTTCTTTGCCAAACAATGCAGCGCATTTTTCTTGAAGTTTATTGACTGTCGGATCATCGCCCCAGACGTCATCTCCAAGTGGTGCCTCCATCATCGCACAGCGCATTGCATCGGTTGGTTGTGTAACGGTATCGCTGCGAAGATCGATTGGTTTGTCCACCATGTGTTCGATTGTAGACATTTGCTTCGCTTTCTGTGTACCATTCAAACATGATTAATTGGAAATGGTTTATTGTTGAGGGACTCATCCTCTTTGTGCTTGGCGTATTGGCGATTGCAAGACCGGGAATTGCAGCGGAAGCAGTCATCATTTTTCTTGGCTGGTTACTCCTTATTGTTGGAGGAGTATCCTTACTCGGCGGGCTATCTACTCAATCTGGCCCAAGGAAACCCGTTTCAATTGGTGGGGGTGCAATTACTTTGGCATTCGGATTGCTTTTCCTATTATTACCAGCACCTGCTCTGGCAACTATTACAGTTGTTCTCGCGATTTTCTTTTTACTTTCAGGCTTCGCCGAAATTTCTTCATCGATGGCACTTCGCTCTAAGGGTGGTCAATCGAACCATTGGGGTTTAGCATTTTTCAGTGGCATTATTGCTGTGATGCTTGGTGTGATGATGCTTGCGATGTGGCCAAGTTCGTACGAAATTATTGGATTGTTTCTAGGCATTAACTTTCTTTTAAATGGCACTTATTTGGTATCCCTTGGATGGTTTTTTAGGTTCGCACCGGCACATTGATTATGTCAGATAGAGTTCAAAAAAGAATTTCTCCTTTAGATTGGCTTGTCGTTTTGATAGCGGCGGGTATCGTTGGATTGGTTGCGTACTATTTTGCATATATGGGGAGGGCATCGGAGGGGATGCACGATGTTCTGATAGAAAACTACGCTTGGGTGTTGTATCTTTTGCCAGCAATCGGATTGACAATTATCACGTTACTTCGTGTTACATTGTTTCTAGGAACAGAAGGCACTGGAATACCACAAACAATAGCAGCGCTCGGAGTGAAAAAAGAAATTGATCGAACAAAAATGTTATCAATGAGAATTTTGGTGGGAAAAATAATTTTGACAACTTTTGGGCTGTTTAGCGGAGCTTCTATGGGACGCGAAGGGCCAACGGTCCAAGCTGGAGCATGCATCATGTTCTATTGCAGAAAAATTATCGCATTCCCTCAGCATATTGTGCAGCGGGGCTTGATACTCGCAGGTGGAGCTGCAGGTATTGCTGCAGCATTTAATGCGCCGATTGCTGGCATTGTTTTTTCAATTGAAGAAATCAGTCGATCGTTTGATAAGCGAAATCTTGGCATTATTATTTGCGTAGTAATGGCAGCGTGTTTAGTTTGCATTGGGTTTTACGGAGATTATTGGTTTTATGGCGAGGTTGAATCTCCAATGGCCACTTGGCAAGAGTGGATTTTTGTACCCTTGATTGCGAGTGCAATGGGATTAGGTGGAGGTTTGTTTTCTCTGTTCATCATCTCGGTGTACCCGAAAATTTCAAAAATGATGCTGCGCAGACCAATCGTATTGCCTATGAGTATCGGTCTACTAATCGGGTTTATAGGATGGCTAAGTGCGGGGCAAACGCTTGGTACTGGTTTTGTTGAAACGCAAAACATGCTCATCCACGGCGAAGAGATGAATTGGTACTACGGGCTGCTCAGAATGACAGCGACTGCACTCACGCTCTTGAGCGGAATTCCCGGCGGTTTATTCGACCCTACGCTTTCAGCGGGTGCTGGCTTTGGCCAGTGGTTTACAAGTGTAGTACACAACTTTGATTGGGCATCTACTGTAGATGCGAATCTGATTATGATGATTGCAATGGCATGTTTCTTTGCAGCTGTTGTGCAAAGTCCAATTACAGCAGTTGTGATAATGGTAGAAATGACGGATGCACTTCACGCAACATTACCTATGTTTGTTGGTGCACTTATCGCGTATATGATTTCAACTCGAATTTGCACTTCTTCGATTTATGTTTCGCTAGCAAACGATTATTTTAATGTCAGCGATTCTAAAGAACTTCCTCGGGAAGCTTGAATAGATGCTCGAGCGAGTTTTCGCAATCGATGAACTCTGCAAAGTACATCACTCATTGACATATTGAGAACAACATGGATTTCCCATGGGGAAAGGCGTTCTGCGAAATGCAGTGCAAGTACTTGACGATCAGTCCACGATAGATTCGAGAAAAATATGCCTAGCCTGTCGTCGTATTGGTCGGTTTGAAGGCGTAAGTTTCGCGTTTTAGTTGTGGGTAACGATGAGGGGCCAATATGGCCAAGTGGTGATATGTCGGCGATCATGGGCGACTTCCTGTCTTGTTAAGAAACCAGCACTCCGCTGGTTCTTGATGACAAGCTAGACCATACGAAAAATCATTCATAAAATTATGTCGAAAAATTATGTATTACCTGAAAAGAAAATCGGTGGGTGCAATTGTCTCTGGTAGTGGCATGGAAGCCACTTTACTAAAACTCCTCTCTCTTTCTTCCTTCTCCTCTGCGAGCCTACGCCAAAAGCGTGGGCTCGCGGCGTTTAACGCATACCCCATTTTCTCCTCTGAGACTTTTTTTTCAAAAAAGTCTCAGAGGCGATTTTTGGGCTAAAAAAAGTCTCAGAGGCGATTTTTGGGCTAAAAAAAGTCTCAGAGGAGAGATTTAGGAGCCAAAAAACCAGACGCCGCAGTGAAAACCCTCGTCGTCGGGTGTTGTGCTGCTCCAAGCAACCATCATGGGCTGGTGGACGGCAGTTCCTTCGGGTAGATATCGCGTAATAACACCCGTCATGCCTTCAGAAAGGGGGAATTGCGAGATTATTCGCATCCCGCCCTCACTCCTATCTACAACTCGATAGCGAATTGGAGTATCAAAATCATGGCTCCAACGCAAGACAGCTTCGCCTTGGTACTCAGTTCTAGTACGATCACGGCGGTTTTGGTCGGTTGAAAAAGAGTCCGTATGTATACTTTGGTCATGGATCATGCAATTCGAATCGGCTGCTCTTCGAATGAACTTAACCTGTTATAAAGAAATTAGTTACGATTTGTCGCCGCTTTGCTCATATGCTCTAACTTGCTCTTCAGCGTGGTAAGAACTTCGCACAAGAGGACCCGATTCTACAACTCGAAAACCCAGTTTTAAGCCCTGCGCCTTATAAAGAGCAAACTGGTCAGGGTGTACCCACCTATCAATTGGTAAGTGATTACGGCTTGGCTGCAAATATTGACCTATCGTGATAATTTCTGTTCCAGTTTTTTGCCGAATATCTGCGAGCATTGTTAGAATTTCTTCATCAGTTTCGCCAATTCCAACCATTATGCCGGTTTTGCAAACAAGCCCAGCATCTGAAATACGTTTGAGTACATCGATCGATCGATCGTACGTTGCCTGAGGGCGAACGGCTCTATGCATTCGTGGTACCGTTTCTAAGTTGTGCGAAAGGATTTCTGGTTTTGCTTCAATAATAGTAGCCAAATCAGCTGGGTCACCCTGTAAATCTCCGATGAGGGCCTCTACTGAGGTATCAGGGGCTGTTCTGTGCACTTCTCGAATCGTTTCAGCCCATAGAGCAGCACCGCCATCGGGCAAATCATCGCGGTCTACGCACGTAATTACAATGTGTCGTAATCCCATAAGCGCAACAGACTTACCCACATTTACTGGCTCATCGTAATCAGGTGAACTCGGTTTACCAGTACGGACATTGCAAAAGCCACAGGATCTAGTGCAGATATCGCCAAGAATCATGATTGTTGCTGTGCCCCTTGTCCAGCAATCACCAATATTCGGACAGGAGGCCTCTTGGCAAACGGTATGTAGACCATGCTCTTCCATGTTCTTACGCATTGCCACGTATTTCTCACCGTTTGGAATCTGCGCACGTATCCAAGGGGGTTTCCGTTGCATGAGAAGCGAATTGGAGCCTTCCTCATTATTGAGAACTCGCCCACTTAAATCAACGAAGACCGAACTTCTTGTTTTGCGAGCCGTATCACCACCAAGTGGCCTTGGGTGTCTAGATGTAGGAGAAGGTTTTGTCACAGGGTACATATTCTACCAGACCTACTGCGATAATCGTTCATCAACGCGGTTGTCATTGGTCGATGAAGTCCGATACCATCCCGCATATCACTATTGCGGGGGCTATTCGTTGGTGTTTTGATATGCAAAGGGCTTTCCTTGATTACTAAGAAAAAATTACGATTGCAGACGCGGTGTATGTGCCAAGCGATTCTATTCACGTTGATGGCATTTGTACTTGCAGGGTGCAACGCGAACGCATGGATGGGCGATCCAACTTCGCAGGGATATTACAAACCAACACCAACAACAATACCTATTCTCGATCGCATCGACATCATTGAGGACTCGGTTGCATTACCGCATTATTCGAAAGTCACCAGTGCTGACCTTATGCCTTCAGACTTACAGTACAAAATAGCTACCGGTGACACTGTTGATTTAAAAATATATGGCTTGTATCAGGCCGGGCAACACCATCCTGTAACGAGACGGGTCGATCACGCGGGTCGCTTGCGCATTCCAGAAGTTGGCGATGTCCTCATTGCTGGTCTTACAGCGCAAGTGGCACAAGATTTAATTACAGCCGAACTTGGCAAAAAAGTCATGTCCCACCCAAGCGTACAACTTGAAGTATTAGACCACACAGGATTCCGCTACACAATTTATGGCGAAATCGCCGGAGGTGGTTTATTCACATTGCAAAACCCAGACATGCGATTAGTGGATGTACTCGCCCTTGCAGGTGGCATTCCACAGTCGACTCAAAATATCTACATCATTCGACAGTTGCCAATGAGCGACTCTGTATTACCCGTGTGGGATCGTGGAAATACCTTGGACAATTCCAAGCAGCCTACGCCTACAAAAGCGCCGCCATCAACCCAGGAAAATAACACTGTTCCAACAACGAATATTGAAGATTTAATAAACCAACTTGACGTTGGAACACAGCCCGTACCCGAACCTTCTCCAGTGGAAGAACAGCCATCAAACGAATCGAACATCGATGCTCTCATCGAGCAACTAGATATTGGTGACACAACTACTGACCCAGGACATTCGGTATCACCTGGAATAATTCAGACGGGGAAGCATGAACTTATTGATATAGATGACATTGTCCCTCCTGCCTATGCAGAATCAGCACCTGCCCATCTCATTCCCGTCGATATCGATGAAATCGTAACTCAGTCACCAAAAGAAATAACAGAATCGGCATACATCTATGTGCCCGAAAGCGACACATGGATTGCAGTCAACACAGAAGCAAACAAGAGAGTAACGAAGAAGAACTCGGGTGATGGCAAGAACAATTCTGCCCCCAAAATCCTTGAAAGAATTATAGAAATCCCTTGGAACAAATTGAAGCAGGGTGATAGTTCCTACAATATCGTCATTCGCCCAGACGACCGAATATACGTCAAGGGAGCGCCTCTTGGAAATCTCTATATTCGGGGTGAAGTTACAAGACCGGGTGTATACGATTACCCAAGAACAGGCAGGAAAATTACGCTTTCCGAATTTATTACTTCGGCCGGCGACCTTGGTCCAATTGCAGTCCCAGAGAAAGTGAGTTTAACACGGCGACTCAGCGACAACTCTCAAGCAACGGTTACGCTCAATTACGCTGCGATAATCCAACGAACAGAGCCAGACATATTCCTAAAGCCCAGCGATCACATAAGCGTTGGTACTAATTGGGGAGCTACACCAATGGCGATTATCCGCAATGGGTTTAGAGCGACGTATGGTTTTGGATTTCTTCTTGATCGCAATTTTGGCAACGATGTCTTTGGAAGACCTCCGTAATGCCATCTTCGCTCCGAATATACCGCTATCCGAACAACAGGGGCTTCTGCGGTGTACTTCTTGGGTTGAATGCCTCCTTTTTTGTGCATTCTCCCTTGAGAGCGAGATATTCATAACCGATTGAACTAAACCATGAGCGAAGACAAAGACAGGCAGTTTTCTGAAGAAGTTTCCCCGCAGCATCTAGTACTGTGGTCTGTACTTCTTTTTGCTGCATTTGGGTGGATTTTTTGGGACTTTCTTCAACGACAATTTTGGTTTGCTATCAAGCAACAAGCAGACTGGGGGCACACATTAATCATTCCATTTATAGCGGGGTATTTTGTTTGGTTGTGTAGGGGAAAGTTACTTCGAGAACCTTTCCGGCGAGCATGGAGTGGGGTGGTGCTTGTTCTTCTTGGGCTTGGCTGGTATACCCTTTGCGCACTTGGTCCATCAGCAATACACCACAACAACCTCATGGGGTTTGGTGTCGCCTGTACTCTTACGGGTCTGTGCCTCTTTTTGTTTGGATGGCGAGCGATGCGGTATCTTTGGTTCCCGTTACTGTATCTATTTGTTTTTGGACAATCGATATCTGATCGTTTAATGGAGATTGTTACCTTTAAGTTACAAGACATAGCAACCATCGGTTCCTATTATGGGTTAGGTTTGCTCGGCCTTGATGTTACGCGCGCTGGAAATACCCTCGAAATTCTATACAACGATAATTCTTACCCTTTGAATATTGCAGAGGCGTGTTCCGGCATGCGCATGCTTATGGCATTTTTAGCACTCGGCGTTGCAATGGCATTTACGGGGCTGAAGTACAATTGGCAGCGACTAACCCTCGTACTTTTGGCACTTCCAACAGCGGTGTTTGTAAATATTTTACGCGTGATGACGCTAGGGTTATTGAGCATCGCAGATAGCGGATTTGCTTCTGGCGATTTTCATACGTTCGTGGGTACGCTTTGGTTGATCCCGGCGTTTCTCATTTACTTGGGAATAGTGTGGATTTTAAAAAATCTCGTCATTGATGAGGATGACGAGATTGAAGAAGAAGAACCTGAGAATTCTAGTATTCGATTTTCTGGATCTGCAACAATGGCTTTCGTTGTAGCAGTTTGTATTCTTGCAAGTTCAGCACTCGCTCTCCAAGCAGGCGTATCTGCTTTGAATGTGCATTTAGTGAAGAAGCCGGTCTTTCCTAGGCGAGATTTTTCGATGTTACCAGTTGAGATTGATGGCTGGAAACGAGAACGCGATGATTTACGGCTTGATGCCGCTGGAGTTGAATCACTTGGTACGGAACTGTATCTCACCCGAATGTATGTACACAGGAATAAACTACTGCCGCCTATCCAACTACACATCGCTTACTACACAGGCCAAATAGATGCCATCCCCCACGTCCCCGATAGATGCATGGTGGCCGCAGGCTTCGTTCCACTCACACCAGAACCCATGACATTGAAGTTGGAAATGAACAAAGAGGGCTGGCAAGAAGAAACTCCCGAGTTGCTCGATGGAGATACGTACCCCACGTTGGTAGACGAAGGTGAACTGATTCGTCTACCAATCGGAGAGTTTGAATTGCGTACGACAGAGTTTAGTCACCCCCAATTAGGTGACCAGCACGTATTTGCAGGTTATTATTTCATCGCAAACGGAAAGACGACTGCTTATCCTGAGCAAATCCGGCTTTTTTCATTTGACCGCACGTCGTCGCACTCTTACTATTGTAAAATTCAATTTACAATACGAGGCAGTAGCCAATTTACCACAGAAAAATTCAATACTATTGTTTCCTCCTTTTCGTCAAGTTTACTACCAGAAATCATGCGGTGTTTACCTGACTGGGTCGAAATATCCCAACCAAAAACCAACAACGACACGCAAGTTAATCAGGAGCCGTAAGGTACATGGCTAAGAAGAAATACAAATCAAACAATAAAAACAAGAAAAGCAAACGCAAAGCAAATAGAGCCAACAAGAAGTTGATAATGATTATTGCAACTGCAGCAATCATTCTTGTCGTTGGTGGGGGTGGTATGTACTACCTGAATAAAAAGAGCCCCGAGAATAACATTAAAGAGGGCGACACATATTCAGAAAAAGGGAATTACAGAAGAGCGTATAAATTGTATGGTCGAGCAGTTCGAAAAGAAGCTGCAAATCCTCTATACATTAAGAAGATGCAGGAAGCACTTTTGAAAATTGTTCCAGCAACACCCGATGAGGCGCGAGCGTATTACAAAGACTATTTGGGTTCTCTTATTCACAAGGCTAGGTACACCCCAAGAGATATAAATGCACACCTGCAAATCGTTGAGGAACTCTATAGAACTGCGTATGAAACAGGAGGTGAGTTATACTGGGCGAGATTGCTAGCAAGTGCCGAATATGGGCTTGACCGCATATCACCCGATGACCCACGTCGGCATGAGCTCCTTTTGTACAAGGGGCTTTCACAACTGCATATAGAAGATGCTTCCATGACAGATACGTATGACGGTGATGGGAATCTTCGTTTCCCCGGCGAAGATGAACTCGAAGAAGTGCTTCAGAGCGACCCAGGGAATGCTATGGCTTGGTCTGTATTGGCACATGGGCGGATGGCAATTTACCACCGAGTTCAAAATGCAGAAAAAACAACGCAAATACTAAAGAGTAAAAAAAATGCTGAAGAAACGATGGCAAAAGCAATGGAAGTTGCTGGCACAAGTTTTGACGTATTGCATACAAAGTTTAGATCCCTATTGCTTATGCGTCTACATTTGCAAAAGAAAAGGGCGAATGGAGAAACCGTCTCCCAAGAAGAGTTTGATGTTGTTAACGCCGAGATTCGAGATGCGCAAGAACGTTTAGTTGCTGTGTATGACCCATCGAAACACGATGAAGTGACAGTCGAAGTGATTACGTTATTGCAACATTCCGGTGAAGAGGGGCGCAGCCAAAGCATTGAAATTCTACGGCAGAATATTGCCTTGTATCCAAATAATTTTCAAAAACGTTTGATTATGGCAATTCTAATGGGACGTTCGGAATTGATTGATGAGGCAGTAGAGTCCCTTCAATTTATCCTCAACGCACCGAAAGAAACAGTTGGGTTGGATTCGCTGTCACTTTTCGACAAAAAACCTCTTGCTGCAATGCAACTTGTTGATTTATATACAGAAAAGGCTTTAACTACAGACGCTGAGGACGCAGATACTCGCAAGGAGTATATTGCTAAAGCAAGTAAAAGCTATGAAGTATTAGCAGAATTACTTTCTCATAACGAAAGCAACCCGCAACTGATCTATGCTAACGGTCTAATTGCACTCGCGCAAAAAGAGTATGCAACAGCAGCGCCCTTGCTTGAAGAAGCAATTAGCAGAAACGCAAACTCGCCTGCGAAGGTGTACAGAGAGTCTGCAATTGCGCTGAGTGAAATAGGTTCTTACGGTTTAGCTTTAAAGCGCTTAGGGCAAGCAATTGCTGCAGAACCAGGCAAAGGAGTTAATTATTTGATAAAAGCTAGTATTGAAATCGAGCTTTTTGACTACGATTCTGCAAGACGGACCCTTTCCGTTTTATCGGAAACGGATTTAGAATTGCCTCAAGTAAGGTCGATGCTCGATGCTATTGCTTTGCGCACAAGTAGCACGAATGCTGATTTTTCAGATCCAGTATTACAAATTATTACGGTTTCACAAAGTGAAGCTGACCAAGGCAATTTTTCAGAAGCGAAGCGGATTATTCACGAGTATATAGACGCGAATCCCCCAGATTGGCGTCTCTATGCAGCTTTATCAGCGCTGTACAGAACGCAGGAAGATGTGGAAGAAGCGATCGTTTGGTTAAAGAAAGCGGTCGAAATGGAGCCCGAACGAACTGTTTTGCAAAGGCAATTATTGTTATTGGAGAAGAATGATGTTATTGCTTCAACTATATCATTTATAGAATCTGGCGAAGAAACCGAAGTTCGGAAGGCGGAGATTCTAGCCAGATCTCTTTATAGATTTGCTTCTAAGAAAACAACAGAAGCAAGTTGGTTTGCAAAAGGTGGAAATACTCTTGAAGCTACAGCAGCAAGAGAGTTGTCGGATAGAGCATTAGCCGAAAGCGAAAAATATCAAATTATTGCAAAAGAATTGGGCGGTAATCTCACGGATGTCATTCTATTGAAATTAAACCAAGCACTGTACGAATTTGATATAGATGCATCAAAACTTTTGCTCGAAGAACTTTCAATATATCCCGATAATGCGCTCACCATTGCAGGTACTGAAGTAAACATTCATCTTCTTCAAGCGAGTTATGCCAGGAAGGAAGGCGACCTTGATCGTTTTAAGTTGCACACGCAAAAGGCGCTCACGATTGCAGAAAAAATGGTGAAAGAAAACAAGATCTCTGATTATGCTTGGAGAACCCTGTCTGCTGTGCATTCCAAAGCTCGAAGATCCACAGAAGCGCTAGACGCAAGCGCCGAAGCATATCAAATTGCACCAAAATCGAAGGAAAACATTCGAGCATATGTAGGAAATTTACTACTTGCAGGCGGCAAAGAACAGCGTATTTTAAACGTGATTCGAACTGCTGTAGAGCAGTATCCAAATGACGAGCAATTGCGAGACATCTGGCTTGGATTTGAGAGTGATTTTGGCGATATGCAAGCAGTATTTACATACAGAGAAGAACGATATCGCTTTATGCCCAGCGATAGGGTAAATGCTTTAGAGCTGGCTTTGTTTTATGTGAATACGGAACCCTCTGCTCCATTCTTGAGAAGTGACGAGGGTGAATTGCTTTATACAAATCGGTTCTGGAATCGGTTGCCCGATGGTCAAAAGCAGAAACTTTTGCAAAAAGCACGTGGTATTTGGGATCAAAAAATTGCTGCAATATTGCGTTTTGTTGAACAACAGCCAGATGCAGATACGAATACAGCAATTCTACGAGCGACAGTGTATAAAGACAGAGGGCAACTTGATGAATCATCCGCTGTGCTAGACACGTTCATCAATTCTAAAAAAGGAACCGAGGAATTTTCTGGAATTGTTATTGCAGCAGCGAACTTTATCTTTGGAGCCCGGCGACCAGAGCAAGCGATGACGCTCTTGGACTCCGCTAGAGATTCGCAAAGTGACAATATGGAAATCGATTCGGCTCTTGGCACGATGTACTTTAACGGGGGTTTGTATCAAAAAGCCGCCGAAGTTCTTGGACCAGTCGTCGAACAATTAGGCAATAATGTTCACCAGGCGCATCTCATCGAATCACTGGCGATGTCAGGGCAATTTAAAAAAGCTGAGGAGGTCCTTGACGAATATAAAACGACAAACACTGAGTATGCAAAGGCGATGCTAAGAGCACTCATCAGTAGAGTGAAGTCAGAGCAACTTCTTGCGCAGGGTGATATAGATGGAGCAAAGAGTGCACTCGTTGGCTATAGGAACGCACTTCAGACAGCAATTTCAGAAGATTCTACAAACCAAATACCTTATATCCAGCTTTGCAAAAGCCTCTTAAACGAATATAGCCTTACGCAAAACAGAGCATTACTCGAAGAAGCATTACTTGTTGCAGACAGCGGAAGTGAACTGAATAAAAAATCTGAAGAGTTTGAGATAGTAAGGTCAGATGTTTTACAAGCAGATGGTCAACTCCAAAAAGCCATTTCGCGAATGGCAAGATTTGTTGCAGATAATCCCAGCGCGAGTAGTGTGCGGCAGCGCCTCGTTGAAGCATTTCTGGATACAAATAAAGTTGACAAAGCGATCAGTGTAACAAGGGATGGAATCGAAAATGATCCTGCGAGTTCACTGTGGTACAAACGGTTAGGCGATTTGCATCTCCGAGCAAACGACGACCGCAATGAATCGGCAAAGGCATATCTTTTAGCTCTTCAACGAGAACCCTCGGCAGAATTGTTGTACCGATTAGATTCTGTTACTCGAACAGATCAACCCATTCCCAACATGGAGTTGCTTCGCATGGCGCAAGGACCCATGTCCAAATTTCACCCGCTAGTAAAATCGATAGAAGCAAAGGCACTCATGAATATGGGTAGAACCCGTGATGCTCACATTGCAATGGGGCAATCTTGGAGCGGCTTTCAGCATTCCATTAATGAAGGATGGATTCCTTTATCTGCGATGGGAGTTTGGTATTTAGATCTTGCTGAAATGTATTCGGAAAATCCTGAAGAAGGCGAAGCCATGATTCGTTCTCTAGCAGGTAGTACATTAACCCCAGAGCAGAGGGTCGGTTTAGCATCGTATTACTACGTATTTGGTGATTCAAACATAGATACAGCGTTGGAAATTATTGATACTACGCTCGCAAGCGCGGACACATCACCTAGCACGAGAGCGCAACTGCTCATGATGCGGGGCGGGTATCTTGTTACTCTTGGTAGATTTAAAGAGAGTGAGCAAGCGTTTCAAACTCTTATTGATGAACAAAGTTCACCCTTAGTCATGAACAATCTTGCCTATGTAATAGGGGTATATATGGATGAGCCATCTCGAGGGCTTGTGATTGCAAAACAAGCAGCTAAATTAGCGCCGAGGATTCCAGCGATTATTGACACGGTTGCTACCCTCTACGAGAGGGTTGGCGATATTCAAAAATCTGCAGAGACGTTGGATTTTCTTGTGCAAGTCGACCCTGCTAATTCAGCAGCACTTTCTCGGTTGGCTCTTTTGTACGCTGGCTCGTTACAAGAGCCCGAACGTGCAGTCGTATTTGCTGAGCGGGCAAGGAGTTTAGCACCGAGATCACCAGAAGTATTAGATGCACTAGGATGGAGTTATTATCAGACGGGCAGAAAAGCTACCGGAGAAGATTTCTTGAACCGCTCCTTAAAATATGGGGATACACTTACCGCGTATCTTCATTTGGCACAAGTAGTTATGCAGCGCGGTGACTACGAAGCAGCCCTTGACCATTTGCGAATGGCACAAGAACTTGCAGAAGATGTCTATTCAATGAAGAGAGTAACGGCCCTGCAGGACGATATTCGCAACAGTCGGGCCTCTGTGCCAGAATAGTAGAGGAAAGCACGTTATGCCAGCACCCCCAATAAAACAATTTGGAACACCAAATCGCCCGATGCCAAAAGGTCGCGCTATCGACCCTGTTCGAGTACTGCGACGGTATTGGAAGGGGATACCGATCTGGGGAATTATTGGAGCAATTGTAGGGACAGGTTCTTTTTTCGTCTTGGCCAAAGTGTATCCACTCTATACCGCCGAAGTGATGCTTGAAGTGAGGCCTGGTTTGGTAGATGCTACTGAAATATCAACCACCGAAGCAATTAACGACAAGATGGTTGAGCGGGTAGCTGCTACGCAGACCTTTATCATAAAGGGACGGCTCATTTTGACTGAGGCAGTGGAAGACAGGACGATGAATGAAACCACTTGGATTCAACATTTTATAGATGCAGAGAGCGGCTTACTTCTAGTTGATAAGGCTGTTGATGAGTTGGAAGAAGATGTGCGCACCATTATTCGGCGCGGAACAAATCTTTACGGCATAGCATGGTCAAGCCATACCCCAACGGATGTACCCATCGTAGTGAATGCTATCGCCAGAGCTTATATGCGTAGAACCAAGGAATTAGATGATGAGGGCTTTAGACAAAACGCAGACTTATTTGAAACCGCTGCTGCCAATCTTAGATTTGCACTAGCTGATCAAGTGGAGGATATACGAGCGTTTATTCAACAAAATGGAATTACAACCCTCGATGATTCGCGATTCTCGGCTGAAGCATTTCAGTTGCAGCAAATTACAAAAACCCAAACGGATGCTCGGCAGGGTCTTGTAGTAAACCAGCAGGAGTATTCCAAAATAGCTGCAAAACTCGACGGTACGATGGAACCGACGATGGAAGATCGACTCATTGCTGAAAAAGACCCGATCATACTACGGCAAGAGCAGACCCTTGAAGCATTGCAAGCAAATTTACGTGCTCTGCGAGAACGCCTTGGTGCTTCACATCCGCAAATCAAAGAAGCTGAAATTGCAGTTAGGGCAACTAAAGATCAAATTGAAGTAAAACTAGAAACTATTATTAGGCGTAACTTAAATGCAAGGTTGCGTGACTCCATAACTTTAAGAGACCAGCTTATAGCGACCCTTGCACGTTTAGATGGAGAAATCGAATCTAAAGATGCGATTATGCGTGAGTTAGCGGCAAACCAGTCCACTCTCGAAGGTATGCAGTCGCTTCGTGCAGATACCGAAAATAGATTAAACGAAAATCAGCGTCTCATTTCTAGCTTGAAACTTATGCAAATGCGCGCAGATGCAGGCAGAGTTCGGAAACTTGCACCCGCACTTGAACCTAGGGAAAAATCGTTCCCGACACTAGAAATTTTCTTGCCTGCAGGAATTTTCTTTGGAGTTGCACTCTATGTTGGTGTCATTTTCTTGAAAGAGATTACAGATCAGAAAATACGCAGTGGGAGTGATGTACTCATTATTCCTGGCGCCAAAATTGCAGGCATTCTTCCCGACATAGATGAAGACCCTTCTGGTTTAGAATCACCTGAGTTAGTATTGTTACACGACAGCGAGTGTGTATTTGCAGAATCCTGTAGGCAAGTTTGGGCGGGCATTAATCGATCAATGCAACAATCAGCGCATCAGACGTTGCTCGTGCTTTCTGCTGCTCCTGAAGCGGGAACTACGACTGTGATCGGCAATTACGCAGTTGCAGCGCAAGCGTCAGGTGTGCGCACCGTCGTGGTAGATTGCAACTTTAGGCGACCAAGTTTGGCTTCAATGTTTGACTACGACGATGCTTCGGACGGTATTGCTGATTTACTTGCCAACAGCGCAGGTTTGGAAGAAGTTATCCACTCTTCAAATTCTGGCGTAGATGTTATTTCCGCTGGGACGCCTGCTAATCGTCTCTTCCAAAGATTAGGAAGTGAAAAAATGAAAAGCATCCTCGCTCAGTTACGGGACAAGTATGATTTAGTTATTATCGATGCTCCTCCGTCAATCGTCGCTGGCGACGCAGTTTTGCTTGCCAATATGGTTGATGCTATCACGTTGGTTGTACAGAGTGACAGAGATGAGCGTGGCCTCGTTGCTAGAGTACTACGCGAACTCGGCGAAAGTAGGGGCGAGGTGTTAGGCGTAACCCTCAATGCAGCTGTTGGTACAGTTGGTGGCTACTTCCGCAAGAATTATCTTGCAATGGTTACCTATTCAGAGCAGGAAGACGACGACGAGTAAAAAATCATGTTGCAACTTGATCTTGCAGAGCCGTTTATCCAGACTGGGTGGTTTCCTTTTTTACTTCGGTTTTGGCCTGTCTTGTGCATTGCTTTTTTTGTGTCTCTATTCGCAACACCCGTACTGCGTTTTGTTGCAAGGAAAACCGGCGTAGTTGATCGACCAGACGAAGCACGAAAATTACATACAAAGCCGATAGCCTATTTAGGTGGCGTCGCAGTATTTGTTTCTATTGTTGCAGGAGTTATTGCAAGTTACTTTCTAGTCAAGGTACCTATGGTATATCAGCCATTTCCAGTTGTTGTGCTTGTGGGCATGTGTGCAATTGGATTAACTGGTCTTGCTGATGATATATTTGAATATTTTGACCCTTGGTGGAAAGTTGCAGGTCAATTAGTCGCTGCGGCTGCAATGGCACAACAGGGAGTAGGAACTCGCGTTGCAGAGGGATTTATGCGGGGCGTTCTTGGCATTTCTGAATCTATTTGCAACTACCCGCTTGTCGAAGCCGGTGCTTTTATGCCCGACCCAATAACCTTAACGATGATAACTGGAGTCATTATTATCGTAATTTTTGTATTGGGTGCTTGTAATGCCGCAAACTTACTTGATGGTCTGGACGGTTTACTTTCTGGTGTTGTCGCGATTACTTGTATTGGCTTCATAGCGATCAGTGTGCTCATTGCGATGAATATGACGCCAGAAGATTTGCAAAATATAGCAAAACGACTACCGAAGAATTTATTTCTCTCTAATCGTGGAGAAAGCATTACGTTGATTGGTGCGAATATTGTTTTGGGCTTATCAGTCCTTGGAGCTGTTCTTGGATTCTTAGTGTACAATTTTAATCCTGCATCTATTTTCCTTGGAGATGCAGGCAGTTTACTGCTTGGCTATTTGTGCATTGTTATGGTACTTATGCTTGGAGAAAGCGGCCAAACATATATTGTCGTTGCTGGTCTGATTGTATTTGCGCTACCAATTTTAGACACTCTGCTTGCAATTATCCGTAGAAAGATGGCGGGTAAACCTATGTCTGAACCAGACTCAAACCATATTCATCACATTATTAAACGCACCTTGCACAGCGTAAAGTTGACTGTGTTGTCGCTCTATGGAATTTCGATGATATTTTGCATGCTTGGCGTCGCGCTTGTATACGCGCATATAACAGAGTCAATACGTGCGTGGGTTATATACCTCGTGGCGACTATTATTTTTGGAGGCATTAGTTTACTAGCATTACATGCCGCTAGAAGACACGAAATAGGATGAGTGGCGTACCAACAAAAGTATTGTTCGTTTGCATGGGGAATATATGTAGGTCACCAGCTGCAGAATGCTTCTTTACAAATGCATTAGAGAAAGAGGGAAAGGGAGAGTCATTTCTAGTAGATTCAGCTGGGACGGGTGGGTGGCATGCTGGTGCAAACCCCGACAGTCGGATGCGGGCTGCTGCAAAAAATGAGGGTATCGAAATCACTGGAAGTGCAAGGCAAGTTACTACGAGCGATTTTGAAACGTTCGATTTTGTCTTTTGCATGGACAAAGACAACTTCACGGAACTTTTGGCGATGGGAGCCAATCCTGCAAAAACACACTTATTTCTGCCTTTTGTTGGATATGGACAATCTAGTGAAGTCCCAGACCCTTATTATGGTGGTGAAGACGGCTTTCAAGATGTTGTAATTCTCATCCGCGACGCTGCAACAAAATTAGCGCTGAAACTTTGCGCTTGAATTGTTAAAATACGGGGATGTCAAATCAAACATTGGAAAATGCAACTCGCGATTCGCTGAGCGACCCCCAGTTGGCGGTGGTGCTATTGGCAGATTCTTTTCGTCCAAGGGGACTTGAAGCGCTTGAATCTTTGGGATGCGAAGTAATTCTTGACCCATCACTTAAAGACGACGCACTGGTCGAAGCTATCGCAAATACAAACCCAGATATACTCGTTGTTCGCTCAACAAAAATAACGGCTCAAATGCTCGATGCATCAGAAAACCTTAGCGTAGTGATTCGCGCAGGGGCTGGGTACGACACCATAGATGTAGAAGCGGCTTCCAAAAGAGGAATTTTTGTAGCTAACTGTCCAAATAAAAACGCAATTGCAGTCGCAGAACTGACATGGGCTCTCATTTTGTCATGCGATAGAAAGGTGCCAGATCAAGTTACTGATTTGCGCAATGGGAAATGGAATAAGAAAGAGTACGCCAAGGCAAACGGATTACACGGACGTACATTAGGCGTAATTGGTCTTGGCGGGATTGGAAAAGAAGTAATCCAGCGCGGCGCAGCCTTTGGAATGAATATTATTGCGTGGTCGAGATCTCTTACTGATGAAAGTGCAGCAGAACTCGGAATACATCGATGTGATAGTTTATTGAATTTGGCGAAAATGTCTGATGTAGTCACGATTCATCTCGCTTCGACACCAGAGACGAAAAACATTATTGACGAATTGTTCCTAGATACGATGCAAGATGGAGCAATACTCATAAACACAAGTCGCGGCGATATTATCGATGAGCAGGCGCTCATTGCTGCAACCCAAGAGAAGGGATTGTGCGTCGGTCTAGATGTGTACAAAGGCGAACCTTCTTCTGGAGAGGCTGAATTTACTCCCGAGATCGTACAAAGTCCAGTTGCGTATGGGACACACCACGTAGGTGCTTCAACAATGCAGGCGCAAGATGCAATTGCTATGGAAGCAGTACGAATAATCGAAACTTACGTTACTTCTGGCGAAGTTCTAAATGGCGTGAACAGGGCAAAGTCTACACCAGCCAAAGCGCTGATTTCTGTACGCCATTTAAATATTCCAGGAGTTTTGGCGCATATTTTCGAATCAATTAGTCATTCTGGAGTGAACGTAGAAGAAATGGAGAACATTATCTACGAAGGTGCACAAGCAGCATGTGCTCGAATCCAACTTGACGAAATGCCAACGCGTGAACAAATTGAAAAAATACGTGACAACAATAACGTATTGTCTGTCACAGTTTCTACCATTGAACCGTAAAGAGATACCATGACAACGACAACAGGCGACAGAATTCTAAACTTTTCGGCGGGCCCTGCAACTTTACCAGAACCGGTTTTGCGTCAAGCACAAACCGACCTATGGAATATAGATGGTAGTGGTATTGGAATTTGCGAACACAGCCATCGAGGGCCTGTCTTTGATACTGTGCTCCAAGAAACTGTAGAAGATTGCAGGAAGGTTGGCAATATTCCTGATGAATTTGAAATTCTCTTTTTGCAAGGTGGCGCGTCTCTTCAGTTTGCTATGCTTGCAATGAATTTTATAGGCGATGGACAAACTGCGAATTATCTTGATACTGGAGTATGGACTACCAAGGCAATAAAAGAAGCGAAAAAGATTGGCAATGTGCATGTTGCTTTCGATGGTTCAACGTGCAACTACGACCACTGTCCCCAAGACAATGAAATTGATGCGATTGACGGTGCTTCGTATATGCATTATTGCTCAAATAACACGATATACGGAACGCGCTTTGCAAACGCACCAACAAGCAACGCCCCGATGATTTGTGACATGAGCTCAGATATATTTTCGCGTGCAATCAACTGGAAAAACCATGACATGGTGTATGCAGGTGCACAAAAAAACCTCGGTCCCTCGGGCACGGTGCTTGTAGTAATCAAGAAGACTCTGCTTGATGCTTGCCCGTCTGGTTTGCCCTCCACACTGGATTACAGTGCAATTGCCGCAAAGGGATCTCGTTTGAATACTCCTCCAACATTTGGCATTTACTTGATGGGACAAGTCTTCAAATGGATTTTAGCTGAAGGTGGATTGCGAGAAATGGAATTGCGTAACGAGCGAAAGGCTGGAATGATTTATCATGCCCTTGACTCAAACAGCGATTTTTATACGACCTTCGCAAGAGAGTGTTGTCGATCACGGATGAATATTGCATTCAAAACACGTTCTCCAGAATTAGACGCCTCTTTTTTGGAAGAATCTGCAAAACTAGGGATGTCTGGTTTAAAAGGGCATCGTGACCTTGGTGGATTGCGATCGTCAATTTATAACGCGTTCCCAGAAGATGGTTGCGCCCGTTTTGCGGAATTTTTAGAGTCTTTCGCTGCTACCCATTAGTGCAATTCATGCACAAATAAACCGCTTCGCAATTTGGGTTCAAACCACGTTGATTTTGGTGGCATGATGAGACCTGCATCTGCTACCTCGAGAAGTTGTTCAATAGTTGTGTGATACATCGAGAATGCAACTGCGGCTGCACCAGAGTCAACTCGTTTTTCAAGTGCGTCTGTACCGCGGATGCCTCCAATGAAATCAATCCGCGTGTCGCTTCGTGGATCGCCTATTCCAAGGAGCGGTGCAAGTATTCGTTGTTGGAGTAAATCGACATCAAGCGAAGCAATTGGATTTGAATAATCAATATCTCGAAAATGGAACGTATACCAACCATACGCCACGCCGAAGTAGACGCAGCAAGAGCCAGAGGCGCTTGGAGTAGGCGATTCAGTTTTTACGAAGTCGCCAATGACTTGGAGTTTTTGCATGATTTCTTCGGGTGTATTACCTTGAAGGTCTGCGACAACTCGATTGTATGGAAGGATGTTGAGTTGCTCGGCTGGAAACAAAACAGTGAGAAACCAATTGTATTCTTCGCTGCCATCGTGTTCTGGATTATTCTCTTTGAGCGAAACAGCAGCCCGTGCAGCGCTCGCACTACGGTGGTGTCCATCTGCGACATACGCAACGTCAATTGCTTTGCACGCATTTAATATTGCATCTTCGTGTTCTACTCGCCATCCTGTGTGCATAACACCATCATCTGCAACGAAATGAAACAACGGTCGTTTATTCATTTCATCATCAATTATGGTGTTCAGTTCTTCCTTGCCCTTATACGTGAGAAAGACTGGGCCGGAATTTGCATGAATGCCAAGAACATGGTTCGTTCTATCGTCTTCTTTGACTTGCCGAGTATTTTCGTGTTTGCGTATTACATTATCGTTGTAATCGTCCACGTGACAACATGCAACAAGACCAACTTGTTGATGGTCACCCATACACTGGCGATACAAGTAAAGGGCGGGGTCTTTGTCTTGAACAAGCGCGCCGATGTCACGCAACCTCCTGTAATTTTCATTCGCCTTGGCGTAGACAGCACCATCGTACGGTGAAATTGATGGGTCTAAATCAATTTCACTTCGGACGACATGCATGAAACTGTCCTCGTTTTGCTTCCCAATTTCCGCAGCTTCATCTCGGTTTACAACGTCATACGGTACGGATGCAACGCGAGTAGCGTCTGAAGTAGTGGGGTGGACAGCATGAAATGGTCTAATTCGTAGGGATGGCATGTGGGAAGTGTACTCAATTGAGAAAATGGGAAAGGAAGTTGGGTTATGACTGCTTCTCTACATTGCAGCAATTATTTGACTCATTTTACCTACTTCTGACCCCGATGATTGCTATGCAGCAACGCCTTTTGCCATCCGGAAGAGCATGGCAAGAGGATGAGTCGCTGCAATCTTGCCGCTTGGATGGCAGCAGGATCCCGAGGTTCGAGATCGCCGTGATCTTGATCGAATCACCCCACCCCACGCAATCCATGTCTGATTGCATTTACAGGGAACAATCGTATGAACACAATTACACCAACAAACACAAACATCATTCGACGCGGATTTACACTGATTGAAATCCTGATTGTCGTCGTCATTCTGGGAATTTTGGCAGCAGTCGTCGTACCGCAATTTACGAACGCATCTGAAGATGCCAACGATGCAGCTGTTCGAAGCCAACTGCAAACCCTCCGAGGACAGATTGAACTGTATCGCGCTCAGGTAGGGTCAGATCCTGACCTGCTCACGGCTGGCTGGGACGATATGATCGAAGGTAACTATCTTATGGTAGAACCCAAAAATCCACTTACTGAATCCGCAACATCTGGATCTATAGCGGCAGCAGCAGCAGATGGTGTTGCTTGGGTTTGGAAAGATAAGAGCGCAACGAATACAACAAAAGGGCTCTTTGCAGGTGATGATTCTGAGGCTTCTTTCCTCTTTGATGAATAAAACTCTTTTCCTTCTCGCCTCGGGAAGTATGTAACCCCCAGCGGGGCAGATGATGGAGGTCATCTGCCCCGCTCTTTTTTGTAGGGATTGGTGACGGTCACTTTGAAAGCTGAAATGAACGTCCTATAACGCAACCCAAAGGGTAGAAGCGCGAGAAATTCATGGATGCGCTTGTGTTGGTCAAGTATTAGCCCGATGCAAACCTGTGACCCTTTTTGGGTCCATAAAGAACGATGCAGATTCAACGTACATCTAAATCTCCTCAATCCAGAAACGGATGGACTCTAATCGAGTTGCTTACGACTGTCGCAATCTTGGCAATCGCTACGGTCATGGTAGTGCCCCAAGCAAGTTCAGGTGCGTCAGCCTCAGGGCAATCCGCAACTCGGCTTGCGGTGACAGATATTCTTGCTGCACAAATGGACGCAGTTGCAAACCAAGAGTTTCGCCGAATCCACTTCTTTTCAGATGGTTCCGGCTGGTGTATTGAAATTCTCGAAAGCAGCGAGCTTTCAACTCCTTACGACGCAGCAACAGCACAGTATGCAGAAGATGTATCTGAGTCACAAGGGCAACATCAAAACTCCTATATTGATTTTACGCAAGACAGTCGGTTTAAACACATTGCAATAGACTCACCATTGTTTGATGGAGTAAACCCAAGCGTAATTTTCGATCAAACGGGAGGTATTATTGCGCCCGATGGTTCGCCGAGCACAGGTGGTAGTTTCGTACTCCAAAGTGGCGAGCACGCTTGGCAAGTGGACCTCGCTCCACTTACGGGAAAAGTAACGGTCTTAAAGGTTGGTAGCCCTTAATGTTTTCTAAAAAGCAAACAAAGGGACAAATCGGGATAGCTTTCTACGATGGTGGTGTCACGATTGGTCAATGCGGGTGGAAGCAACGCGAATATGCACATGCACATGTTGCACGAATCGATGCGGACCCTCGAAATCTTTCTGCTCAAGACTGGCAATCGAGTATTAATCGAGCGGGCATTACTGGAACAGATTGTGCGCTCTCCCTACCACCATCCATTGCGCATCATCAAGTTCTACGTTTGCCAAATATGAATAGACAAGAACTCAAAGAGGCCACAGCCTGGGAAATGGTTGACCGGTTAGGTCTAGAGAGATCTGCACTTCAAATCGATGCTATACCAGTTGGCACCGGTGGCGATGTACTTGCAATTGCAATCGATCAGCAGTCGCTGTCTGGGTATTTAGAACCACTCTACGCAGCTGGCCTTAGACCTACAACTATTGAGCCACAATGCATATCGGTTGCAAGAACGCTAAGCATGCTTCACCGAAGGCAAGGCGACCAAGAAAAAGTAAGGTCAGTACTAGATTTTGGATTACATGATTCAGCGTTCATGGTTCTTGCAGGAGATTCTGTCGTTTTTTATAAACACCTCAATCATAGTGGCGTCCAACTCATTGATGCAATCGCATCGCATACAAATGTAACAACCGAGCAAGCGAAACGCATGCTTATGCCAACGCAGTTTGATACTAGCGTAGAAGAAATTACGAAAGCTGTTCGGGATGCAACGCGCGCAACGCACGAATCGATCGCAACGGATGCTATGAAATGTATCCGCCACTACGGCGTTACGAATCGAGGTCCGCTATCTACAAACCTAATTGTCACCGGAAGCGCTGGGTGGAACGTGCATTTAGCTGAAGTGTTATCCATGTCGTGCAGTCAAGAAATTACTGCGGATCAAGACATCCCCCACATACATGCGCTGCCAAGCACAATTACAAACACGAATGGTTGGCATATTGCTCTTGGTGCAAGCTTGGCAAGTATGCAATCGCAATTGCAGCGACGAAGAAGTGAAGTGACCAAAAAGGAAGCAGCATGAATTTATTGCCGGAACAATATGTAGAACGAAGCAGAAATAAGGCAAGAGGTAATCGTGTCGCTGTAGCAATAATTATTACGCTATGTACTGTTGCGGCAGTGGCAACACATTCTCGGCTTTCGATGAATTCAGCAGTAGAAAAATTCGTAATTGCCCAGTCACGTGCAAATAGTGCGATTGAACTTGAAGTTGATGCAACATCGATGGAGCTAAAAAAAGCAAACCTTGAAGCATTTGTGGATAGGTACAACAAAGAAAAAGTGGTGTTTGCTATGGGTGACATCGTTGCAACAATCAGTAATATGCTTCCAGCGTCAATGACGCTTGAAGACTTTGACCTTGACGTTGTGCAAACCGAAGAGGGCAGTGCAATCAGTGGGAGAATCGCAGGATTTGCAACATCTGATGAAATTATTGCCTCACTGGTAACGGGGTTACAAACGCAAGAACCCTTTAGCTCTGTTCGTATGGATTACAGTAAATCACGAACGGTTCATAACATGCGTGCGCGAGAATTTAGGATTAGTTTTCTTATTGATTTAGATAATAACTGGGATGTATCTCGGTTGGTTGTTGTTGGAGGTGGCGAATGACTGCATCACGAGAACGTTGGATGTTGTTTGGGGCATTTGTGTTAACTGTTTTGTTTGTTTGTTTTTTTATTGTGCCAAACTATCAAAGCGCAAACAATGCATCAGTTAGTGCTCTTGCACTAGAAGACAGAATAGAGCAACTTGAACGTCGGCGTGTCGAGGTAGAAAAGATGCACCAAGACTTAAAAGCTTTGCAAACGCAAGTGCAGTCGGAATATAAATCTGTACCACATGCACCCGATACAGCACAAATAGTGAAAGCATTGTCTTTAGAGGTTGACGGGCAATATGTACATGATCAAAGTTTCACTGCTGGAGCAGCGGCAGCTCATTTTCAGCAAGATGATGGCTTTCAAGTCCAACCACTCGCTGTGACACTGCACGCTGATTTTGATTCTATTTTTTCTGTTATTCAAAAGGTTGAATCAATGCAAAGACTCATCAGAGTTTCTTCGTTGCATATAAGCGCTGGGCAAGACCAAAGTGAAAGCGAAATGCCCATCCTCGAAGCAGCGATTGGCTTACATGCGATGTACGACAACACCAGAGGTGACCAATGAATAAAAAAATGCGATTAACATGGCAACGCCTGATAGCGGATCGAAGAAGGTTTGGTTTGTTTTGTGCTTTACTTATGGTAGGCCTGCTTCTTTGGGCGAGAATAATAGTCATCGCTCGTCCTCCAAGAACAGCAGTTGCAGCCCCTGAAATTGAAGTGAGTACTGAAACTCTTGCTACGGTTAAAAGATTGGTGCTACCTGTTACCCTTGAAACGTATCCAGCGAATAATCCATTCTCGATGAGCAGTGTTGCTTTTCCTACTACCTCTGATTCGACCGATAATAAGCGCCCGCAATATGCCAATACGAATATAAAGGCGGAGCAGGAACTCGTCGCTGGCCTTACGCTTGAAGCAACTATGGGTGAAATGGCCGTAATAAATGGCCGCGTTATTAAACTTGGTCAGGTTGTCATCGTTCAAGACGTACCAGATCCACTGCGATTAACGGGTTTATCAGGGCGTACAGTCATCATTTCGGCAGGAGACCGCCGATATGAACTCTCTATAGCGCCCCCAAGCCGTTGATGGTTATTGGGTGCACCAATGGAGACGCACCCATGAAATACACACCTTTCGCCCTAGTATTGATTCTCATTCTCGCACCTATTTCATTTGCTCAAGATGCAACTGAAGAAGAGGTTGTTATGGATGAATTT